>NZ_AYZJ01000034.1:0-107384 GCF_001436615.1 Lacticaseibacillus camelliae DSM 22697 = JCM 13995 | reverse complement strand
CATGGCCTTTTTGGTCTAGTCGCTAAGGTGTTGCACTTGAATTGTAAACTGGGGCAGTTATTATAAGGCGCATTTGGAGGAGCTGGGGCACCCCAAGGAGAGCCCACTTATTTCCTTCATCTACAGCATGGCTGATATCATGGCGACGATGAAGAATGCTAGTGATCAGGAGATTACTGAGTATTTTGGCAATGGTCAGTTGCCTTACACCATTAATTTCCTCAACGGAATCGATGCATTTAAGGCCTGGGAGAACGGCTATGACGGTACCGGGATGGTCGTGGCTGTCATAGATAACGGCCTTGAACCAGTTACTGATATGCGTTTGGATGATGATAGCACAGCGGCAATCAGTCAAGCTGACGCTCAGAAATTCATTGACCAGAAGGGTTACGGCACATACATTAACGACAAGATTCCATTTGCCTATAATTATGTCGACAATGACTCCGACAGCACAAGCACGTACGAAGTTGATCATGGGATGCATGTGTCAGGAATCATTGCGGCTGACGGTCAACAGCCTGCGGCTAGTGGCGAGCAGCAAGCAATCCAAGCCCTGACAACCGCCGATGGTAGTGGTGCACTGACGACAGAGTTCACGAGTATTTTTATGAAGCTCATCACTACTGGCAAGTTGGATAAGGATGCGCTGGATAAGTTGACGGCTGATCTAAAAGACAAGTTGACTGACCCTACGCAGGCCCAAAGTTTGACCAGCCTGATTTTAGGTTTGTTAACAAAGAAGAATGATTCAGACTCGTCCACTGCGACCACAACCGATGATACTTCGAGTAATGATGCATCGACTGATGATGGAAAGTACGCGGTTGGGATTGCGCCTCAAGCACAGATTCTTGATTTGCGGGTAATTTCCAATTCGAGTGCGAGTGAAGCCCAGGAACTTTACAAGGCTATTCATGATGCTGTCGATCTTGGTGCTGATGTCATCAATATGTCATTGGGCAGCACATACATGAACGAGGACGAGGAGAATCTCGAAGAGCAGGCAGTCGAGTACGCCTTTGAACATGGTGTCGTTGTTAACGTCTCTGCCTCAAACTCTGGTACGCGGGCTAACACCTCAACCGGTGGTGGTCAGGATTATAAGCCTGAGAATTACTCTCAGCTGTCGAACCCAGCAACGTCACCATATTCGATTGCCGTTGCGGCTTCTGGTGACTTATCCATTGAGAACCAGATGAGTTCAATGATGGGACTAGACTCTGGCGTTGGTATGGTCGCCCAGTTTAGTTCTTGGGGTCCAAATTCCGACTTCACGTTGAAGCCGGATGTCACCGGTCCTGGGGTCAACCTCGACTCGCTTGAATATGAGGATCAAGATCAGCAGATGTCCGGTACTTCTATGTCCGCACCGACCTCTTCAGGGATCACCGCCCTGATTGAGCAGCGGTTGAAGAAGTTAGGCTTTACTGGCGCGAAACTTGCGCTTTACACCAAGTTGGCCGAGATGAACAGCGCGATTATGATTGCGGATGAAAACACTGGGAATGCCTTTTCGCCGCGGCAGCAAGGTGCTGGCTTGGCTGATGCTGGTTTGGCAACGGAGACCACGGTTGCTGTAGAGGGCGATGCCAATACAGGTTCAGTTTCCCTTAAAAATATTGGCAAGACGACCGATATCACGCTCCACTTTACGAACTACGGTGATCATGACGTTACTTATACCTTCAAGCCAGATCAATACACGGTGCTGAAGAACGTCTGGGATACTGATGCGAATGGCAAACTGCTTGGCAATGGTGTTTCGCATGATGAGACGCTTGCTGACGCTAACGTCTCCATGGTAAATGACACCTTCACGATCAAGGCTGGTCAGACACAGGATATTACGTTGACGCTGAACATTGGCGATTCAGTTACTAAAGATCAGATTGTCGAAGGATTCCTGCGTTTTGCAAGCAGTGAAACCGACGGCAGTAACGATGTCACCGTTCCGTATCTGGCCTTCTATGGCGATTTGACTGATGAGAACGTCTTTGATCTGTCCGGTGCAGGGTACACCAGTTACCTGGCTGATGGTGCTTCACAACTGCCACTGGGTATTGGTAGCAGTAACGAAGCGGTGAAAGTGTTTGTTGATCAGGCAGCAAGCAACTTTGCTAATGGTTACTCTGACAAAGGCGATGATGACGAGAATGTTAAAGGGGTTGTCGCGGCCGCCGATGGGTTTAAGGCCTCTATTTCCCCTAACGCGGATGGGGACGATGATACGGTAACGCCAGTCGTCTACGTCACACAAAACCTGAAATCAATCACCGCAGAGATCTTGGATGCCAATGGCAACGTGGTTCGGATCCTTGATCAAGAAAACAACCTAGATGCCAGTGGGGTCAATGCGACTGCAAGTGGTCTTGGCTACACGACTTTGGCGCAGTCATACACGATGGCCTATGACCGGCCAGAGGCGCTGACTTGGGACGGTACTGTCTATGACCAGGCAACCGGCAAAATGGTTGCCGCTTCCGATGGCAAGTACACCTACCGGATCATCGGAACGATGAATTATGAAGGAGCACACAAGACTCAGACGAAAGACTTTGGGTTGACTATCGATACTCAGGCACCAACGTTTGAGCCACAGTTTGATGCTGCCAACAACACGATTGCGTTCAATTATGCTGATAAGGGAATTGGGTTTACCAATGATTCACTGTTGATTTATACAATCGCCGGGAAAGACCATGAAATCAGTCTGGGCAACGATGGGACCAGTAACGAAGGCCAGTTCAGTTACAAACTGACCGATGATGAAGTGGCTGCGTTAAAGGCGAGTGATGGCAGTTTGAAGTTGACCATTCATGATGCTGCTGGCAACGCTGCAACTGCCACGTTGGCGACAGGAATTGGCAGTGGAGTCACTAAGGCTAACACTGATGAAACTGAAGCAGCGCCGCTGTTCCAATTCTATCTTGCTAAAGCGCAAACTCTTGATTCAACGTCAGACAAAACAGATAACGGTGATCTTTCGGGTATCACAGGGGTCAACTTGTCTGAGTTCGGATTTGCGGTTGACTCTGTTTCTACACCCTTGTACCAAGGTACGACGGATGACGCGATTCTTAAGGCAAAGGTCAGTGGCCCCGCAGGAACACAGTACTTTGTTAAAAACGAAATCACCGGTCAGGTATACACACCGTATGACAAGGACGCAGATGGCAATCTGTTGTTTAAGGTTGATGGCATTCAGCACGCCGAAGATCTGATGATCAACCTTGGTGCTGCCCTGTACACTGGCTACGCGATTGCTCCGACGGATCAGGCTGGCGTTTATAAGGAATCATTGATCGACAGTATCCTGCTAAGTACGACCAGCATGAGTCAACAATCTTCGAGCTCTGAAGACTTTGAGACAACATTCGTTGATTCTAACGATGTTTCTCCGTTCACGGATACCAAGTACTTGAGCGATTTGATCCACAAGTACGATCAACCGGATGGTACGAATAACTACGATGGGACTGGTTGGGATCCGACAGCCACTGAGGTTGGTTATCAGGATTCTCACGAGGACAACTTCCTGCTTCCAGAGTTGGACTACCGGACGAACAACAATTGGCGTGAAAAGGGTCACATCATCGATACGAATCACACCACCATTGATAACGGCACCAACAAAGGCGCTGACAGCGACCTTAAGATGCCTGATCAAGATGTCCTGACTCTGGATACCCCAATTGAGACTACACTTAATACGACCACGACCGATAAGAACTTTGATCCTGCTACTGGTGAATACACCATCACAGGTAAGCTCAAGACCGCTGGGCACTCTGAAGTAGAAGAAGCTGATTATAAGCACGCAGCCCTTTACATTCTTGGTAATTCTTCTTATGAAGATGATCCAGCTAATAAGGTGACCATTAATGCTGATGGGACGTTCTCGTACAAGGTCAAGATTCCTAATGATTCGGATCGAGCAGTTGGATATATCCTGATTTACCAGCTGACTAACCCAGATGGGACAGAAGGCGAGCTCCGGATTTATCGGAATGACCTGATCTTCTATCGGGATGAAGACGATCCAAGTCTTGCCGTTGACATCGCTGGTCTTGATACCGGTGCACCGACTGAGGATGGCACGTACAAGACTCAGACGTCAGCTGACAAATTTGATTTGTCGGCAATTGTCAACGATAACGCTGACGATTACACACTGACTGTTAATGGCAACCAGGTCTTCCGCCAGAAGAATCAGGGCGAGCCTGAAAACGAGACAACGACCAACGTCTTTGGGCCGTACACATACAAGGGCGCCATTCCTCTTCAGAAAGGTGAGAATGTGATTACCTTGCAGGCAACCGACCAACTTGGTAACACGGTCACCAAGACAATCGAAGTGACACGCGTTGACGCAACCTCGACAACGGGCACCGATGAGGGCGGCACTTCGACAGGTACTGACAACGGCGGGCCGACCACAGCCACAATGTCTGATAAAGACGCCGGCTACAAGGAAGGCTACCGTGAAGGTTCAACCGGCGCACAGCTGAAGGATCTCTCTGGCAAGAGTGCTGACTATCTTCAGGGCTTCACCGAAGGCTACAATGCTGGTGCGGCTGATCGCAACGCAAAACTTGCGGCTCAGCTTGCGGCAGCTCAAGCTAAGGGTACTTCGACGTCTGAAGCAACTTCTCAAGGATCCTCTGAGGAGACTTCTGAAGCAACACCAAAGGACGATCAACAACCGGCCGCAGGTGCAGCAACAGATCAGAGTGCTTCCAAGTCTGGCAGTTCAGCTTTACCTGACGATTCGGCTGCGAAAGCCGCTCTGAGTCCGAAAGAACAAGCAGCAACTGGCAACCTGCCAAAGACTGGTGACAACCAGTCCAGCAGTCTGGCACTGCTTGGTGCGGCGATTATCTCTGGTCTTTCCATGGCCTTTGGTTTTGGCGACCGGCGTAAGCGCAACTAGTCTTAGGTAACTAGTTCTATGACCAGTTTCTATCCATTGGGTAGGGGCTGGTTTTTTGAATCCAGTCACCCCAGCTTGCTAATCAAGACTTAATTTGATTTCCGGTTTGTGGTTGACAAGCTGCTGCATCAAGGGTTAGAATTTTCACAACATTAAAACGCGATTAAAAGATGAGTAACCGACTAGTCTGGAACAGAAAGCCGCAGGGGATGAGAAGCGGTGCAGCCAACTCGGTGAAGATGGTCTTTGCTGCCGCGGCCGGCTGAGCGCAAGTTAAGTCGGTCTGGGTGCGCCCATTACAGCGCCGAGTCTCGCCGTAAGGCCGGACTGATCGAGGCGGCTGGCGTGAGTCAGTCGTGTACACAAGGTGGTAACGCAGCCAAGCTGCCCTTGCACTCTCTAGGGAGTGTAGGGCGGCTTTTTTTATCGCAAAAAGGAGCAATATCATGACAACAACAATTATTGGCTATCCGCGTATCGGGGCGCACCGCGAGCTTAAGTTCGCGACGCAGCATTATTTCAAGCAGCGCATTTCTGCGCAGGAGTTGCAGGACACGGCCAAAAAGCTGCGCCAGGCAAACTGGCACACGATTAAGCAGGCGGGGATCGATCAAATCCCAACTGGCGATTTTTCGTTCTTTGACACTACTCTGGACACAGCATTTCTGCTGAACATTGTGCCGAAGCGTTACCAGGACCTCAAGCTGGCGCCGCTGGACGAGTACTTTGCCCTGGCGCGCGGCTACCAAGGCGAGGCCGGCGACGTGAAGGCCCTGTCGATGAAGAAATGGTTCAACACAAACTACCATTATCTGGTGCCGGAATTTGACCAGGATACGCAAATCAAGGTCCGCGACTGGCAGCTATTCGCCCAGTTCAAGGAAGCCAAGGCGGCTGGTATCAATGCACGGCCCACGCTGGTCGGTCCGTACACGCTCCTGCACTTGAGCCGTTTCTTAGATGGTAAGCAACCGGCGGACTTCGTGGCTGCGCTGGTTGACGCTTACGCTGAGATCATTGGTCGGCTGGTTGACGAAGGGGCAGAGTGGATTCAGCTGGACGAGCCGGCTTTGGTCTTCGATCAGACTGACGCCGACCGCGCGCTGTTCAAGCAGCTTTACACCGCCATTTTGAGCAAAAAAGGCGCTGCCAAGATCCTACTTCAAACCTACTTTGGCGATGTCACGGATTCGTACCAGAACCTGACGAGCCTGGCCTTTGATGGCTTGGGTCTGGACTTTATCGAAGGCAAGGTCAATCTGGATCTGCTGACGGCTCAGGGCTTCCCGAAGGACAAGGTGCTGTTTGCCGGTGTGATCAATGGCAAGAACATCTGGCGGACCAATTACGACAAGACCCTGGCGTTGCTGGGTCAGCTGGACGACGTGGCTGACAAGATCGTGCTGTCGACGTCGACGTCGCTCCTGCACGTGCCTTACACCACCAAGAACGAAACCAAAATTGATCCGGCCGAGCTCCGCTACCTCGCGTTTGCCGAGGAAAAACTGACCGAGCTGCGTGAACTGGATGAGGCGCGCCACGCCAAGCGGGAGACCCCGGCAGTGCTGGCCAACCGGCACCTGTTCGCAACGCCACGCTACGAAGAGGACCCGGCCATCAATGCTAAAATCGCTGCGCTGAAACCAGAGGACTACAAGCGGCTGCCAGCACGCAAGGAGCGTCTGGCCATTCAGGCCAAGGAGTTCAACCTGCCGATTTTGCCGACAACCACGATTGGGTCGTTTCCGCAGACGGCGGCTGTGCGCAAGAATCGCGCCGAGTTCCGCAAGGGTAACATCACGGAGGAAGAGTACACGGCGTTCAACCACAAAGAGGAACGGCGCTGGCTGAAAATCCAAGAGGAGCTGGGGCTGGACGTCCTGGTTCACGGCGAGTTTGAGCGCAACGACATGGTCGAGTACTTTGGCGATAACCTGAAAGGCTTCCGCTTTACCGAAAATGGCTGGGTCCAGTCATACGGCACCCGCGGCGTCAAGCCACCGATCATCTGGGGCGACGTGGTCCGCACCCACCCGATCACCGTGGCGGAGTCCGTTTACGCGCAGAGCCAGACGGATAAGCCGGTGAAGGGAATGCTGACTGGCCCGGTCACGATTCTCAACTGGTCATTCCCGCGTGAGGATGTCTCGCCAAAAGTGTCCACTGAGCAGATTGCCCTGGCACTGCAAGGTGAAGTGCTGGATTTGGAAAAGCACGGCATCAAGATCATCCAAATCGATGAGCCGGCTTTGCGGGAGAACCTGCCCCTGCGCAAAAAGGACTGGAACAGCAAGTACCTGGATTGGGCCGTACCGGCATTCCGGCTGGTGGGGGCCAAGGTCCAGCCGACCACGCAGATTCACACGCACATGTGCTACTCGGAGTTCGGGGATATCATCGAAGCCATTGACGCACTTGATTCCGATGTCATCAGCTTTGAGGCGGCGCGGGCCGACATGACCTTGCTCGATGTCCTGCACGATGTCCATTTTGAAACGCACGTGGGCCCTGGCGTTTATGACATCCACTCACCACGGGTGCCGTCCAAGGACGAAATCGTCAAGATCATTCACGAGATCCTGCGCCGTATTCCCAAGGAGAACGTGTGGATCAATCCGGACTGTGGCCTGAAGACGCGCGAGGAGCCTGAAACAGTTGCGAGCCTGCGCAACATGGTCGACGCGACGAAGCAGGTACGAGAGGAGCTCGCCCATGAAAGTCAACCGACTGTTTAAGGACCATCAAGTTCTGTCGTTTGAACTGTTTCCGCCGCGTCGACGCAGTCCGGAAGAGGATTATCGCCGCATCGATGACACCATCAGTGCGGTGTCCGAGCTGAACCCGGATTTCGTGTCGGTTACGCTTCACACCGGGAAAAAGGATCAGCGCCATGTGACGCTGGACCTTGCCGACCGCATTCAGAAAAAGTATGGCCTGCCGGCAGTTGCGCACCTGCCGGCGGTGCAACTCACGACGGCTGAGGTTGACAGCCTGCTGGAAGATTTTAAAGCAGCCGGGATCGAGAATATTCTAGCCCTGCGCGGCGACATCCCGAATGGCGGCCGGGTCGCTAACGACTTTCCGCACGCCAGCGACTTGATTACACACATCCATGAGTACGGGGACTTTAACGTGGTCGCGGCGTGCTACCCTGAAACCCATCCCGAGGCCACCAGTCCCGAGGCGGATCTGCAGCACTTGAAGGAAAAAGTCGACGCTGGCGCCTCTCAGCTGATTTCTCAGTTATTTTTCGACAATCACGTCTTTTATGATTTTGTCGACCGGGCCCGGGCAGCGGGCATCACGGTGCCGATTGAGGCAGGGATCATGCCGGTCCTCAGCCAGCACCAAATCGACACGATGGCCTTGACCTGCGGCGTGAGTCTGCCGGAGAAGTTTCTCAGCATGATGAAGCACTACGAGGGCCGGCCGGACGCGCTGCGCGATGCCGGCATTGCCTACGCCATTGACCAAATCGTTGATTTGATGGTGCACGGGGTGGACGGCATCCATCTTTACACGATGGACAACCCCACGGTCGCCAAGCGGATTGTCGAAGCGACGCGGTCACTGGTGCGCCAGTAATCTTACAGGTGAGACACGCTTGCTGCTGGCAGGCGTGTCTTTTGCTTTAGGTCCGTAAGGGCGGCTGGTGTTAGCGGCAGTCGTTCTGTATAATGGATTAGAGTATGTTTAGCCAAATCACAGGAGGTCAATAATGGTCGCATCTGAGTTCGTCAGTGAGTTACGCCAGCGGTACGGGATCGAGTTTAAAGACTTGAGCCTGCTTGACGAAGCGTTCACGCATTCGTCATACGTCAACGAGCATAAGGAACTGGGCCTAAAAGATAACGAACGGCTCGAATTTCTGGGGGATGCTGTGCTGGAGCTCACCGTTTCGGATTACCTTTACCGGAAGTTCCCTGACCGGCCGGAAGGTGACCTGACACGGATGCGTTCGGCTGCGGTTCGCACGCGGGCCTTCTCGGGTTTTTCCAAGGAGGCGCACTTCGACCGTTATATCAAGCTGGGCAAAGGTGAGGAGCGGGCCGGTGCCCGCACGCGGCTGACTTTGCTGGAGGACTTGTTCGAAGCCTTTAATGGCGCCTTGTACTTGGACCAGGGCCGCGAAGCCAATATTAAATTTGCCAAGCAAATCATTTTTCCGAAAATCGATGCGGGTGAGTTTTCGGCCGATATGGACCACAAGACCGCGCTTCAGGAGTACGTCCAGCAAGATGGCGAAGTCGATATCGAGTATCACCTGCTGGCGGAAACCGGCCCGGCGCACGCACGTCAGTTTCAAGTTGACGTTGCCGTCGATGGCACTGTGCTGGGTTCCGGGATCGGTAAGAATAAAAAAGCGGCGGAGCAGGCCGCGGCCGACGATGCGTTGACCAAGCTTCGCGCAAAGTGAGTGAATTTGCATGCAGTTAAGACATCTGACAATCAACGGCTTCAAATCGTTCGCGGATAAAACCGAGATCGATTTTGTGTCCGGTTTGACCGGTATTGTCGGCCCCAATGGCTCCGGCAAAAGTAACATCACCGAGGCGATTCGCTGGGCGCTTGGCGAGCAAAGCGCGAAGTCCTTGCGCGGCGAGAAAATGGGCGACGTGATTTTTGCCGGCACTGCCACCCGGCCGCCGCTCAACCGCGCCGAAGTGACGATGACGTTCGACAATTCAGACGGCTATTTACCCAAGCAGCCAGCCGCGGTCACCGTGACGCGGCGGCTTTTTCGTGATGGCGAATCGGATTTTCTGATCAACAACCAAAACGTTCGGCTCAAGGACATCGTTGATCTGTTCATGGACTCAGGCCTGGGCAAGGAAAGCTTTTCCTTCATTTCCCAGGGCCGGGTCGAGGCCATTTTCAACTCGAAACCCGAAGACCGCCGCGGTATTCTTGAGGAAGCGGCCGGCGTTTTGAAGTACAAGCAGCAGAAAACCAAGGCGCAGTCCGAGCTCAAGGAAACCCAGGACAACCTGGACCGGATCAACGACATTGTGTCTGAGCTCCATAAGCAGGTGACCCCACTGGCCGAGCAGGCCTCCCTGGCCCGTGACTATGAGCGCCAGACCAAGGACTACCAGCGTATCCACAAAAGCATTCTGGCGCTTGAGATTGAGCAGTTGGCTGATAAGCAGACCAAGACGCAAGGCGAGGCCAAAGTCACCAAGGAGACGGTCACAGCTCTGACGGCCAAGGCGAAGCACCTGGAAGGCCAGTCGGAAACGTTGACGGCGACGGATCAGGAGCTGGATGCCAAGCTGACCAAGCTCAACGACTCGCTGCTGTCGCAATCGATGAAGTTGGAAAGCCTGACTGGCGAAGTCAATGTGTCCTCAGAGCGCGCCAATAACGCGCAGGAGACGCTGAAGGACCTGGTGGGACAGTTGACGCAGGCCAAGGCTGACTTGGCCGACGCCAAAAAGCGCGTGACGACGCTGACAAGCACGCAAAAAGACCAAGCGTCGCAGCGCGCGCAGTTGGCAGACAAACTGGCCACTGCCCAGGCCGGCGCGCAAACGCCGGAAGCCCTCGCCAAACAGTTGGATAGCGCCCAGGCTGAGTACATTGACCTGCTGCGGCAGCAGGCGGAGACCGGCAACGCCCTGGCTGCAGCCAAGAAGGATCAGCAGGTGGCCCAAAACCAAAGCGCTGCGGATCGGGCCCGTCTTTCGGAATTGAGCAGCCGCCAGCAGGCTCAGCAGGAGACGGTCGATCAGCTGATCGGTCAGGTCGCCAAGCTGACGGCGGCAGTTGAAGGGGCCCGCAATAAAGCAGCGGCGGCTCACGAAAAGGCCGAAGCAGTGCAGCGCGACTTTGCGGATGCGCAGGACCGGCTGAATCAGGCATCCACTTTGTATCAACGCGCCAATTCCCGCTACGAAACCCTGCAGGAGCTGAAAGACGATTACGCAGGCTTTTATTCCGGCGTGCGGGCCGTGCTGAAGAACAAGCAGCAACTGGCCGGTGTCATCGGGGCCGTGGCCGAGCTGATGGCTGTGCCTAGTCAATACCAGCAGGCGTTTGATGTGGCGTTGGGCGGCAACCTCCAGGCGGTTGTCACGACCTCTGAGCAGGCCGCCAAGCAGGCGATCACCTACCTGAAGCAAACCCGCGCAGGGCGCGCGACCTTTTTGCCGACCTCGGTGATCCGGCCGCGTATTTTGCCTGGCAATGTGAAAACCGAGTTGGCCGAACAGCCCGGCTTCATCGGCATTGGCGTCGACCTGGTGCGGTTTCGCCAAGAAGTCGCCCCGGTCATGGAAAATTTGCTGGGCAGCCTGATTGTTGCCGAAACGCTGGATGCCGGGATCAAACTGGCGAACTTAACGCATCACCGCTATCGCATTGTCACACTCGATGGCGATATTTTGACGCCTGGCGGGGCCTTGACCGGCGGGCAGACCCGCAAGCAGGGCGTGTCCCCTTTGGCCCGGACTCAGGAAGTGACCCAACTGCACGCGCAGCTGCGGCAGATGAAGGGCGCCTTGGCCAAGCAGGCCGACCTGGTGAATGACTTGCAGACGCAACTGACTGCGACTCAAGCTGCGGCGACTGATGCCGACCGTGCTGTTAACCAGGCGCAGGCTGACTTAGCCGCACAAAAGGCGCAACTGGATGCGCAGCAAACCAGCCTGACTCAGCTTGACCGCCAGCGCCAGGCCGCAAAGCTGGCGACCGGTGCCGCGGGCGACTATGATCAAAAAATCGATACGCTGGCACAGCAGGCGGCCGCCATTGCCCAGTCCTTGCAAGACACGCAGGCGCAAATTGACCGCACAAAGGCTGAGCAAAGCCGGGCCGAGGCCAGTGCGGCCGAGGTCCAGAGCAGGGTCAACGACCTGCAAACGCAGCTCGCCGTGCTTAAAAGCAAGGCTGCGACCACCAAGACGCAACTGGCTCAGTGGCAGGATCAGGTGCAAAGCAGCACGCAGGCAGTGGCTCAGCTGCAGACTCGGATCGCGAAGATTCAAAAGGCGGCCGAAGAAAGCGCGATGGATAAACAGACGCGCACGCAGACCATTGCCCAACTGAAAGCCAGCACCACGGCCTTGCGCGCGGAGCAAGATCACCTGACCAAGGAAAAAGCCGCCAACCGCGGTAAGCTCAGTGGCGTTTCTGCAGAAATTACCACCACCTACACGCAGCAGCACACGGCCATGGCCCAAGCGGAACAGCAAAGCGCTTCGCTGTCCCGCATTAAGGTCAACTTGGACAACCGCCTGAGCACCTTGGCAGAAACCTATCAGCTCACTTACGAGGCGGCGCTGAAAGCCACTGACAGTAAGCCGGCCGAACTCCCACAGTTGAAGTCCCAGCTCAAGCTCTTGAAGCGCGGGCTGGACGAGCTGGGACCGGTCAATCCCAACGCCATCACCGAGTACGAAAACGTCAAGGACCGCTTCGACTTCCTGACCAAGCAGCAAGACGATCTGATCTCGGCGAAAACCCAGCTGGAGGCCACCATGGGTGAGCTGGACGAGGAAGTCAAAACGCGCTTCAAGGACATGTACGACGCGACCAATGCCGCGTTTGAAACCATTTTTCCGCAGATGTTCGGCGGCGGCGAGGCACATCTGACCCTGACTGATCCCGACGACTTGCTGAACACCGGCATTGAGATCTCGGCCCAGCCGCCGGGCAAGAAGCTGACGCGGCTGTCCCTGCTTTCTGGCGGGGAGCGGGCGCTGACGGCAATTGTGCTGTTGTTTGCTATTCTGAAGGTGCGGCCGGTGCCATTTTCCATTCTGGATGAAGTCGAGGCCAGTCTGGATGACGTGAACGTCGACCGGTTTGGCCGGTTCCTCCGGGATTACAGCTCGGACACGCAGTTCATCGTGATCACGCACCGGCGCGGCACGATGCTTGCGGCCAACATGCTTTACGGTGTGACCATGCAGGAGTCCGGGGTGTCGAAGATGGTCGCCGTGTCATTGGATCAAGTGCAAGACGACGAGACGAAAGCAAAAGAAACGACGAAATAGGAGGCAGCCATGGGATTATTCGATTCGCTGAAGAAAGCATTCGGCGGCGGCAAGGAAGAAACTGTCGAGGAGCAGAAATACGACACAGGATTGGAAAAAAGCCGCAGTACGTTTGGCGACAAGCTGAATGCGCTGTTTGCCAATTTTCGCTCGGTCGACGAAGACTTCTTTGACGACCTCGAGGAGATGCTGATCGGTGCCGATGTCGGTTTTGAAACTGCCGAAAAACTGACCGATGAACTGCGCGATGAGGTCAAGCTCAAGAACGCCAAGAACAAAGACGAGGTCTCTCAAGTCATCGTGCAAAAACTGGTCGACATATACGGTGAGGCGGGCGAAGGCGAGGATAACACGCTGCACTACGCCGAATCCGGGCCGACCGTCTTCCTGTTTGTTGGCGTCAACGGCGCCGGTAAGACCACGACCATCGGCAAGCTGGCCCATCAGCTGCAGCAAGGCGGCAAGAAGGTTCTGCTGGCAGCCGGTGACACGTTCCGGGCCGGTGCCATCCAGCAGCTCCAGGAGTGGGGCAAGCGCGATGAGGTGCCTGTTGTTGCGACGGAGGCCGGCGGCGATCCCGCCGCGGTCGTGTTCGATGCCGTGAAGCGCGCCAAGGACGAAAACTTCGACGTGCTGCTGGTCGACACGGCCGGGCGGCTGCAGAATAAGGTCAACCTGATGAAGGAGCTCGACAAGATCAAGCGGGTCATCGTGCGCGAGCTGCCTGACGCGCCGCAGGAAGTCCTGCTGGTGCTGGATGCCACGACGGGCCAAAACGCGCTGAGTCAGGCCAAGGAGTTCAACCAGACCACCAAAATCTCCGGCATCGTTTTGACCAAGCTCGACGGTTCCGGCAAGGGGGGTATCGTGCTGGCGATTCGCAATTCGTTGCACGTGCCGGTCAAGCTGGTCGGGCTGGGTGAAAAAGTGGATGACCTGCAGACGTTTGATCCGAATAAATTTGTCTACGGGCTGTTCAAGGGCCTGATCAAGGAAGAAAATTAGGCAAAAAAAACCGCTGTGAAAATTATTTCACAGCGGTTTTGCGTGCCACAGGCTTAAGCGGCAGCCGAAACTTTTTTCTCGCGGCCCAAGATGAGCTGCAGGACAATCAGGACCACATAGGCGATCAGGATGTACCCAAGCCACGGCCCAATCTTCACGGAACTGTCGAACCAGTACTTCTGCCAGGCGGTGTTGCTCATCACCCAGAGGAAGATGGCCCCAAGCAGGGCCCCAATCGCATTCAAAATGGCGAAGAACCAAAGATTGCCATTTTCATGGTTGTGCAGATAAATGCCGGAAAAGACGATGTTCCAAAGGCCCCAGCCGCAGAATGCGAGAACGATGCCCCAGTATAGAATAGTTGCAACCATAATTATTCCCTCCAATTCATTACTAGTCTAGTTTACCACGATGTAAGCGGAATTTTTGACCTTTTGTCCTGGGCCGGTCATCCGCTGCTCCTTGCATTGACGCGGCCGCGACTGACCGGTATTCTGTTATAAGGAAGAAAAGGCGGGACAATTAATGGAAATTGAGAAGAATAACCGCATGAATTCACTGTTTGAATTCTATGGGGCGCTGTTGACTGACAAGCAGCACTCGTACCTAGAACTGTACTACGGCGACGACTACTCGCTGGGCGAGATCGCCACCGAGTTCGATGTGTCGCGCCAGGCAGTGTACGACAACATTCGGCGCACCGAGGCGAGCCTGGAGGAATACGAAAGCAAGCTGCACCTGCTGGCGAATTTTCAGGCGCAGAATGAGGCGGTCGACAATCTGGTGCGATACGTTCGCATCAAGTATCCCGACGACCCAAAATTAAGTGACTTATTGACCCGTGTTGCCGATCAGGCAGCGCGGTAGGAGGCAAACTTATGGCATTTGAAGGATTATCAGAGCGCTTGCAAAAGGCCCTTTCCGGACTGCGGCGCAAGGGTAAGGTTTCGGAACAAGACGTCCGCGACACCATGCGCGAGATTCGCCTGGCGCTGCTTGAGGCCGACGTTAACTTTGGCGTCGTTAAGGACTTCGTCAAGAATGTTCGCGAAAAGGCCCTAGGTGCTGAGGTGCTGGACAGCCTGACCCCGGCTCAGCAGATCATCAAGATCGTCAACGACGAGCTGACTAAGACCATGGGTGAGGCGGCCGTGCCGCTGAACAAGTCCGCGCACATTCCCACCGTGATCATGATGGTCGGGCTGCAAGGGGCCGGGAAAACCACGACCGTCGGCAAGCTGTCCAAGTACCTGATGGATAACGAAAAGGCGCGCCCGCTTTTGATTGCCGCCGATGTCTACCGGCCGGCCGCCATCGACCAGTTGAAGGTGATCGGTGATCAACTCAACGTGCCGGTGTTCGACATGGGGACCGATACGGACCCGGTCGAAATCGTGCGCCAGGGGTTGGCCCAGGCCGCGCTGCAAAAGAACGATTACGTGCTGATCGATACCGCCGGCCGCCTGCAGATCGACGAGCAGCTGATGACTGAGCTGGCAAACATCAAGGACCTGGCGCACCCGGATGAGATCCTGCTGGTTGTCGATTCCATGACCGGGCAGGCCGCAACTGATGTGGCGAAGGGCTTTAATGAGCGCCTGGACATCACCGGGGTTGTGCTGACCAAACTGGATGGTGACACCCGTGGTGGGGCGGCGCTGTCGATTCGCGCAGTTACCGGCAAGCCAATCAAGTTCGTCGGTCAAGGCGAAAAGATGGACGCCTTGGATGTCTTCTATCCGGACCGCATGGCCAACCGTATCTTGGGCATGGGCGATATGATGACCTTGATCGACAAGGCCCAGAAGAACTACGACGAAAAGCAGGCCCAGGAAGTCGCCGACAAGATCAAGGAAAACACCTTCGACTTCAACGACTTCATCGACCAAATGGACCAGGTTTCCAACATGGGTTCCATGGATGAGATCATGAAAATGATCCCGGGGTTCGCCAATAACCCGGCCATGAAGAATTTCCACGTCGATCCCAAGGACATTGCCCACCAAAAGGCGATTGTCTACTCCATGACCCCGCAGGAGCGTGAAAATCCGGATCTGCTCAACCCGTCGCGGCGCCGGCGGATTTCTGCCGGCTCCGGGGTGCCAATCGTTAAAGTCAACCAGATGATCAAGCAGTTCAACCAGGCCAAGAAGATGATGAACCAGATGTACAAAGGCAACTTCTCCGGCATGGAAGGCATGATGGGCAACGGGATTCAGGGCCGGCTCGGCAAGATGGCCATGAACAAGATGGTGCGCAAGCAAAAGAAGAACAAAAAAAAGCGCCTGAAGACCAAGCACTTCCACTCTTAACTTATTGATCCAAAAACCGCGCCATGACGACAAGGTCATGGCGCGGTTGGCGTTACTGCATGAGGTAAAGGGCGAGGACTATGGCGTTCACCAACCCGGTGGCAAGCGGCCCATAGGTTTTGAACTTGCTGACCCGTCGCCCAATCGCGCTGTCGAACAGCTGCACGAAGGTCATGACGATGGCGAGCGCCGCGAGATACTCGGGACTGTGAAAGAGCAGCAAGCCTAAGGCACCAATGGCCAAAGCCCCGCTGCGAGATAGTGCGTAGCGGGCGTTGATGCCGCTCGTGTCATCGCTGGCCCTGCTTTGCCAGTAGGCCGCCAAGGCGAAGCCTAGGCTGACTGCAGCACTGATGGCGGTGATGATCGCACATAGGTTATACAACATGTCAAAACTCCAATCTGTTGGGCTTTTCTAATGAGTTTAACATAGCCGCCATGCACGTGACAGCAGTTCACGGTTGGTTGCGATGACGCGAATTGTGACATTGAGCCCTTTTCTCAAGGCTATTTTAAGGATGTAAAGAAAAAACTCTTTACACGTCAAGTATTCTTTGCTATGATTTTGAAGTTGAGAAATTTACAGGAGGTGTACTTAATGGCAGTAAAAATTCGTTTAAAGCGGATGGGTTCCAAGCGTAAGCCGTTCTACCGTGTTGTCGTTGCGGACTCTCGGTCCCCTCGCGACGGTCGGTTTATCGAATCCGTTGGCTACTACAACCCACTCTCAGACCCAGTTGATCTGAAGCTGGACGACGACGAGATCTTGGCATGGTTGCAGAAGGGCGCTCAGCCTTCCGACACAGTGCGCACCTTGCTCACTAGTCACGGCATCATGCAGAAGTATCACGAAGCACGTTTCACTAAGAAGTAGGCGTTAATCAGTGGACATCACAGCGCTGATCAAAGCAATCGTGACGCCATTAGTCACACATCCAGACGCCATCGAGATCACGCGGCACGAAACTGCCGAGTACATGGCGTTCGACTTGAGCGTGGATCCGGAGGATGTTGGCCGGGTCATCGGCAAAGGTGGTCGGGTCGCCCAGGCGATCCGGACTATTGTCTACGCGGTCAAGTCCCCGTACGACAAGCGCGTGCGGCTGAATATTTTGGATGCCTCGCATTCAGAAGCGTAAAAAGATCGGCGGATGCCGGTCTTTTTTGATAAGGAGGAAATATGGCAGAGCTATACACGGTCGGTAAGATCGTTAACACGCACGGCATCAAGGGTGAGCTCAAGATCATGCCAGTGACGGATTTTCCGGAGCAACGGTTTGCGCCTGGAAGCCAGCTGGTGATCGAAGGCAAAACGCCTCTGACCGTCACGGTGGCGGGCGCGCGTAAGCAGAAGCACATGTATCTGCTGAAGCTTGAGGGGTTTGACGATATCAACGACGTGGAACGCTTTAAGGGCCTTGAGTTGGGCGTGGCAGACGCGGATGCCGATAACCTGCAGGAAGGCGAGTACTACTACCACGATATCATTGGCTTGAATGTGGTCGATCAGCAAGGTGAAACCATTGGCCAAGTCAGCGAGATCCTCAGCCCCGGCGCCAACGACGTCTGGGTCATTCCGCGGCCGGGCAAGCCTGACGTGCTGCTGCCGTTTCTAAAGAGCGTGGTGCTGAGTATCGACCTTGATGCCAAAATTGCCCACGTGGACGTGCCAGAGGGGTTGATCGACGATGCGGATTGATGTGCTGAGTATTTTCCCCGACATGTTTGCGCCGCTGACGCAAAGCATGATCGGCAAGGCGTTGGAAAAGGATTTGCTGCAGTTTCAGGTGACCGATTTTCGCCAGTATTCCCATGACAAGCATCACCATGTTGACGACACCCCGTATGGTGGTGGGGCAGGGATGCTACTGAAGCCGGAGCCGATTTTTGAGGCGATGGATGCCATCAACGCCACGCATCCCGGCGACAAGCGCGTGATTTTGCTCGATCCGGCAGGCAAAACCTTTAACCAGGGTGAGGCCAAGAAGCTGGCCAAGGAAGATCATTTGGTTTTCATCTGCGGCCACTACGAAGGCTATGACGAACGCATCCGCAGTCTTGTGACCGATGAGTACAGCCTGGGTGATTTCGTGCTGACCGGCGGCGAATTGCCGGCAATGGTGATGATCGATGCGATCGCGCGCCTGCTGCCAGGGGTGCTCGGTAACGCTGAAAGCGCGCCGACGGATAGCTTTGAGAACAACCTGCTGGAGTACCCGGAGTACACTCGGCCGGCCAGTTACCGCGGCATGGACGTCCCATTCGTGCTGCAAAACGGCGATCACCAGAAAATTGCCGACTGGCGCCTGAAGGAGGCGCTGCGGCGGACACTGCTGCGCCGGCCCGATTTGCTCGAACATGTTGAACTGGATACAACAGGCAAACGCCTGCTGCGCGAAGTGCGCGGCGAAGAGGCCGGTCGTGCTTTAGATGATAAACTAAGCGATGAGTGACGCACTCGTCGCTTTTTTTGCGCGCGTGAAACTTTATTCTCTTGGTGGCCTACTAATGAGCGGAAAGGGGGAGTCGGGATGGCATTAACGCAAGCAGAGCTGGATTTGGTGGCCCAAGCAGTGGCTGGTGACCGGCAAGCGCTGACTCAGCTTATCCAGAACCGCGGCGATTACTTCTATCGCACTGCATACTTGTATGTAGGCACACAGGCGGACGCGTTGGACGTGATTCAAGAAGCGACGACGCAGGCCGTCAAAGCCGTGCGCAAATTGCGCGAACCGCCTTACTTCTATACCTGGTTTACCCGCATCCTGATCCGGCAGGCGCAGGCAATTTACCAGGGGCGCAAGCGTGAAATGACCGTGGCTCAAGTGCCGGACCGCGCGGCGCCGGTGCACGACCCGATAGTCGCAATCGATTTGTTGCAGGCGCTGAGTAAGCTTGGCGCTGACTACCGGCAAGTCCTCCACCTTTATTATTATCAAGACCTTTCAATCGCGGATATCAGCGCCGTTTTGAACATTCCGGAACCGACCGTGAAGACTCGGCTGCGGCGCGGGAGAATCGCACTTAAAAACGTGCTAGGAGGAGATTACGATGGATGAGCGGAAGACGCGCGCGCAGATGCACGCGGCAATCGATGAAATTCCAGTGCCAACTGCGGCGGTGAACGCGGCGATTCAGCGCGGTGTTGACGCTGCGCCCAAACGCCGCCGGTGGGGCATGCGCCTGCTACTGGCAGCCGCCGGAGTACTGCTGGCGACCGGTGGCGCCTTTGCCGTTAGCCCGGCAGTCGGTCAAGCGGTCGGGCAGGCCGTGAGTAACGCGACTTGGCTAAGCGAATTTTATTTACTTCACGGTGGGACGAACAGTGCTCGGACTTTTCACGTCAACGGCACCGCCAAGGCCTTGAACCAGCAAGTGACCTCGCATGGGCTTACAGTCCGGTTGGTTGAAGCCTATTACTCCGGGAAAACAATTGGGATCACCGGTGAGGTCACCGGGCTGACGCATGAGCAAATCTATCGAAACGGCGAAGACGAGCTGGGACTAGACAATCAAATTACGCCACTGCCAGGCGTGGAGGCTGATTCACTCGATTTTGCGCCGACCAAAACTGGTTACCGCTTCACTGAAACCTATCGCATCACCCGAGAGAAAGCGCCGACAAGCCTTCGCCTGCCCGTCACGATCACTCATATTAATGGGGTGCGTGGTGACTGGCGCTTTAGGCTCAATTTTCAGCAGAAGCCGGCGGTCACTCACGAGTTAAGTGGCAACTATACGCTCAGGCCTGGTGTCACACTGGTGCCGCTGCAAGCTGTGAAATATAGTCAAGGGGCGGAGTTGCGGTTCAACCTGACGTTTGATCAGGAACAGTATCTCGATGCCGCCATCACCGACATCAGAAGTGCCGATGGCCACTCCTTGCTTGACGTCAGCAATGGCTTCGACACGAAGAACGGCGTTAATTCTTTGCCGTTGAAACAGCTGCCCAACGCGGGGCAATCGTATCGTGTCCGGCTGGATTACCAGCTGAAGACTCAGAACCGGGGCCATACTGTGGTGCGCGAGATTGTACTCGTGCCTAAACCTAAGGGCACGCAATGATCATTGAACGTGTTGAATCTTGCACGCTCAGTCAGTTCCGAACTGGGTAACCGAAATTTGGCAGGCTGAACGGCGCCTAGTCGTCAACATTTTTTCTTTACACCGTCTGTCACCTATGCTAGAATTACATCTTGTGATAACTCACAAAACAACGATGTTCCGCTGGGCGGGATGCTTAAGAATGTCGACAAAGGAGCAGTTCTGATGAATCCATTAATTGCAGAAATTACCAAGTCCCAGCTGCGCACCGATATCCCAGACTTTCGGCCTGGCGATACGGTCCGTGTCCACGCGAAGATCGTCGAAGGCGACCGTGAACGTGTTCAGCTGTTTGAAGGCGTTGTGATCAAGCGCCGCGGCGTTGGCGTTAGCGCGACCTACACGGTTCGTAAGATTTCGAACGGTGTAGGCGTTGAGCGGACGTTCCCACTTAACACACCACGTGTTGAGAAGATCGACGTTGTCCGTCATGGCCAAGTCCGTCGGGCAAAGCTTTACTACCTGCGGGCACTCCGTGGGAAGGCTGCGCGGATCAAAGAGAAGCGCCGTTAATCCGAGAAGGCCGCGATTGCGGCCTTTTTTGATGCCGCGGAGGAACTATGGAAAAATTAATCACCGTCGTTTACTACCAACAAGGCTCGACTTTTCGCCTGATCAAAGCGTTCTCGTCGCCAACCCGCGCCGAAGAGTACCTGCGGATGATCCAGCACGCGCCGTTTCCGGGTGAGCAGCCGAGTGGTTACCAGCAAACAGTCTTACATCTGAACTAAGGAGTGAGCAGCATGGCACAACAGCCACAGGAACGCATTGACCGGATCAACGAGCTGGCCCACAAAGCCAAGGCTGAAGGGTTGACCGAGGAGGAAAAGGCCGAGCGGCAAAAGCTTCGTGAGGCCTACCTCAAAGATTTCCGGGCGGGGTTTGCGGATCAGCTTGAGACCACCCAGTTTTTCGACAAACAGGGTCACGAAATCACGCCGAAGAAAGTCCGCGAAGTGCAAAGAAAACGCGGATTGCGTAAAGATTAGCCTTTCAATCAATGCAAGCGTTTTGTACAATGAGAGAGTTGAATCTCACATGAAGGGGGGAATTTGAGATGATGTTCGCAATTGGGCTCATCGTTGGCCTGTTGGCCGGCGCTGTAGCCGGGTTCTTTGGGGCTCGCGCATATATGAAGAAGTACTTCCAAGATAATCCTCCTGTCAATGAGGAAATGCTGCAGAGCATGATGATGTCGATGGGTCAAAAGCCATCCCAGAAGAAGCTCAACCAGATGATGGCGCAGATGAAGCAGCAGCAAAAGAAAGCCAACAAGAAGTAGGCTTTGGGTTCTAGACTTGGAAACGGTCCGGCCATTTTTGGCTGGAGCGTTTTTCTTTTGGTCTGTTGCCGTTATTTCTCAGGGATTCGCTTGCAAACTCTTATCGTTTAATCATATAATTTTCAGACAGTGCGTTTTTGAGGAGGGCTGCTTGTAATGGGTATTTTTAAGAAACTGGGTTGGTATTTCAAACAGGAGTGGCGACGGTATTTGTTCGGGGTCGTCTTCCTGTTGCTGGTGGCCTTAGTCAACCTGATCCCGCCGCGCGTGATCGGCAGCCTGATCGATTTGATGGATGGGCACCAGTTGACGACGAGCAAGTTGTTTTTCATGCTCGGCCTGCTGGTCTTCGCCGGGGTCGGTCAGTACGTGTTCCGCTATGGCTGGCGCACCGCAATTTGGGGCGGCGCGGCCAAACTGGAAAAAACGCTGCGTTCGCGCCTGTTCTGGCATTTCATGAAAATGGATGCAACGTTCTACCAGCGCCACCGGACCGGGGACTTGATGGCCCATGCCACCAACGACCTGAACGCGATTCAAAACGTCGCGGGCGCTGGGATCTTGACCTTATTTGATTCCATCATTACTGGTTCGACGACAATCATCGCGATGATCATGTTTGTCGACTGGCGCTTGACCTTGCTGGCGATCTTGCCGATGCCGCTTTTGGCGATCATGGCCCGGAAGCTTGGCATGCGGCTGCACCGCGAGTTTTCGCGTTCACAGGCGGCCTTTTCGCGGCTGAACGACAAGACCCAAGAGTCCATTTCTGGGATCAAGGTCATCAAGACGTTTGGCCAGGATAAAGAAGATACCGAGGACTTCGACAAAATCGTCGATAAAACCATCGGCATCAACAAGCGGGTCAACTTCATTGATTCGTTGTTTGATCCGACGACCAGTCTGATCATGGGTATTACTTATATCATTACCATCATTTACGGCGGTCACTTGGTGATGAGCTCGGCAATCACCATTGGCCAACTGGTTTCGTTTGTTTCCTACGTGTCCGCGCTGGTTTGGCCCATGTTTGCGATCGGCCGGCTGTTTAACGTGCTGGAACGCGGGAATGCCTCCTACGACCGTGTCGCGAGTCTGTTGCGCGAAAAAAGCGCGATCATCGAGGCGCCAGATGCGATTCAGACGCCGGCTCACGGCGACATTCGCTTCAAGGTCAACAAGTTCAGTTATCCGGACGACGATCATGCAACGTTGGTGAACGTCCACTTCACGCTGCCGGAAGGCGAGACCCTTGGCATTGTGGGGCGGGTCGGCGCCGGCAAGAGTACAATTTTCAAACTCCTGCTGCGCGAGTTTGACAACTACGACGGCGAGATCGACTTCGGCGGTCACAACATCAAGGAATACACACTTGATGCGCTGCTGGATTCGATCGGTTACGTGCCGCAGGATAACTTCCTATTCTCGACCACGGTCGCCGACAACATTCGCTTCTCTTCGTTTGATAAGCAGCAGGAGGAAGTCGAGGAAGCCGCGCGGGAAAGTGCTGTTCACAACGACATTCTGGACTTCACCGAAGGATACGGGACGCTGGTCGGCGAGCGCGGTGTTAGCCTGTCAGGTGGGCAAAAACAGCGTTTGGCGATCGCACGGGCGGTCATTACCACGCCAGAGCTGTTGATCCTTGACGATTCGCTCTCCGCGGTCGACGCGAAGACGGAAGCCGAGATCCTGCACAACCTGAAGCAGGAGCGGCAAAACAAGACCACCATCATTGCAGCGCAGCGCCTGAGCTCGGTGATGCATGCCAACCAGATTCTCGTCTTGGCTGACGGTCATGTGATCGAGCGCGGCACGCACGAGGAGCTGCTGAAGAACGACGGTTGGTACGCCGAAATGTGGGCCAAGCAGGAGCTGCAAGGCGAAATCGAAACGAAGATTGAAGGTGAGACCCTTGGCTAAATATCAAAGTGCATGGTCTAAAAGCATTCCCGTGCGTGAACAAGTTCATATTTTCGGCCGGTTGATGGGTTACACCAAGAAGTACTGGAAGCAGTTCACCATGGCGCTGGTCGGCGCCGCCTTGCTGGCCGGAATGAACATCGCGTTGCCGTATGTGCTGCAGGTGTTCATGGATAAGTACCTGACCAACAAGAGCGCAACTGTGCAGATCATCCTGATCTTCGCGGTGGTTTACGCTTTCGGGACCATCATGAAAGGCCTGTTTCAGTTCATGCAGAACTTTGCCTTTCAGATGGGAGCCGAGCGCGGCCTTGAGGACGTGCGTCGAGCTTTATTCAAAAAGCTGCACACGCTGGGAATGCGCTACTTCGACCAAGTCCCGGCTGGTTCCATCGTCAGCCGTGTGACTAACGATACGATGACGTTGGCGGATTTTTGGAACGTTATTCTATCGGTGATTGTCGGTATGTTCTCGGTCATCTCCAGCTTCATCGCGATGTGGACCCTGAGCCCACGGATCGCGCTGTACGTATTGGCCTTCATGCCGCTGTTGATTTTTGCCATTTGGTATTACAGCCAGTACAGCTCCAAAGTCTACCGGCACATGCGCGAAAAGCTGTCCGAGCTGAACACGAAGCTTAACGAGTCGATCGAAGGCATTGGCATTATTCAACAGTTCAGGCAGGAAAACCGGATCACCAAGGAATTCGAAACGACTAACAACGACTACCTGGAGACGCGCAACGCGATGATCAAAACCAACTCGCTCTTGCTGTCGCCAATCATCAACCTGCTGTACAGTCTGGGCCTGGTTGTCGTTCTCTGGGCGTTTGGGGCGATGTCGATGGACACTGTGGTCAAAGCCGGGGTCGTTTACGCCTTCACTCAGTACGTGGCCAACTTCTTTAACCCAATGACCAACATGATGGACTCGTTGTCTTCACTGCAGGATGGGATCGTTGCGGGTAGTCGCATTTTCCACATTCTGGACGAAACAGAGTATGCACCAGCCCAAAACCCTGGTGCCAATGCCACCATCACGAAGGGGAAAATCGAGTTCCGGCACGTGTCCTTCGCGTATGACGGCAAGCACGATATTCTGCACGACATCAGCTTCATCGCCAATCCTGGCGAAACAGTCGCCTTAGTCGGGCACACCGGGTCTGGGAAGAGCTCGATCATCAACGTGATGATGCGCTTCTACGAATTCGGTACCGGCCAAATCCTGATCGATGATAAAGACATCCGTGATTACCCAATGCCGGAATTGCGGCAAAAGCTTGGGTTAGTCCTTCAGGATTCCTTCATGTTCTATGGGGATATTTCCTCGAACATTCGCCTGTTTAATGAAAACATTACCGATGAACAGGTCGAAGCGGCCGCGAAGTTTGTGCAAGCCGACTCCTTCATTGAAAAGCTGCCAAACAAGTATCACGCGCGCGTGATCGAGGGCGGCGCGCAGTTCTCCAGTGGTGAACGACAATTGCTGTCGTTTGCCCGGACCATTGTGACCGACCCGAAGATTCTGGTACTAGATGAAGCCACCGCGAACATTGATACGGAAACCGAAGCACTGATTCAAGAAGGGTTGCGGCGCCTGCGCAAGGGCCGGACGTCAATTGCCATTGCACACCGGCTGTCGACGATTCAAGATGCCAACTTGATCTTGGTGCTTGACGCTGGTCGGATCATTGAACGGGGCACCCATGAGGAACTACTGGCCAAGCATGGACGCTATTACGATATGTATGAGCTGCAAAATGGAACAATCACGGAATAAAATAAGAGTGCTGCGGACGTTCGCAGCACTCTTTTCTTTTCCCTCTGTGAAACAGTATTATGTGGACGATACAACAGATTCATACCCTTATAAAGGCAAAGCGCAAAATTGTTCTTTCATTAATGAAACAGGTGTGATAATCTTTGAAACAGATATTTGAAAGGAAGTCTTTGCCATGTCCAAACGTTTTGGGGCTGACCTTGTCGTCGAAAGCCTGATCAATCACCACGTGCCTTTTGTTTTTGGAATTCCCGGGGCGAAAATCGACCGCGTCTTTGAACGGCTGGAGCACCCAGTGGCAACGAACACGCCTAAGCTTATCGTGACCCGCCACGAACAAAATGCCGCCTTCATGGCCGCAGCAGTCGGACGTATGACCGGCGAGCCAGGTGTGGTTCTCACGACCTCTGGCCCAGGCGCGGCCAATCTGGCGACTGGGCTCGTCACGGCGACCGCAGAAGGTGATCCGGTCTTGGCGCTGTCCGGCCAGGTCCAGCGCAAGGACCTCCTGCGGTCGGCGCACCAAAGCATGCGCAACGCCGAGATGTTTGCGCCCATCACCAAGTACTCGGCCGAGGTGCAGGACGTGGACAACATCTCAGAACTGATGGCCAACGCTTGGCGCACTGCTGCGTCCGGCAAGCAAGGGGCCAGTTTTGTCTCGATTCCCCAAGATGTGACCGATGCGGAGACGGACAAAGCGGCGCTGGCGGTGAGTGACAAGCCGAAGCTCGGCCCCGCTTCCCTGAACGACATGGTCGATTTGGCCCGCCGCATCAAGGAAGCTGAGCTGCCGGTTTTGCTGCTGGGGATGCGCGCTTCTGCCCAAGATGTCACTGACTCGGTGCGCGACCTGTTGAAAACCGCGGCGATTCCAGTCGTGGAGACTTTTCAGGGCGCCGGCATTGTTTCGCACGACCAGGAGGATCACTTCTTCGGCCGGGTCGGGTTGTTCCGCAATCAACCAGGCGATCAGTTGCTGCAGCGCAGCGACCTCGTGATCGCCATTGGGTACGATCCCGTGGAGTATGAGCCGCGAAACTGGAATGCGGACGGGCGCGCCTCGATTGTGGTGATTGATTCGCAGGAAAGCGAGCTTGATCAGCACTTCCAGCCGCTTGAGGAGCTGGTGGGAGACATCTCGCAGACCCTTGAGTTGCTGATCCCGCAGGTGCGCGGTTATCATGTTGCCCCAGGAGCAGCGCATTACCTTGAAGGCCTGCAGGCTCAACTCAAAGCCAGCGATGTCCCGCCAGTCGCAAAAGCGAACCGCGTCCACCCGCTCAGCATTGTGGCTGCCCTGCAGACACGCGTGACCGACAGCATGACCGTGACCGTCGATGTGGGCTCGCACTATATTTGGATGGCGCGGCACTTCCGCAGTTACGAACCCCGCCGGCTGCTTTTTTCCAACGGGATGCAGACGCTGGGTGTAGCGCTGCCATGGGCAATTGCGGCCACGTTGGTGCGGCCCGGGGAGAAAGCCGTTTCCGTTTCCGGTGATGGTGGGTTCCTGTTTTCCGGGATGGAGCTGGAAACAGCCGTCCGTCTGCACGCCAACTTGGTTCACGTGATCTGGAACGATGGTCATTACGACATGGTGAAGTTCCAGGAGGAAATGAAGTATGGCCAATCGGCCGGGGTCGACTTCGGGCCGGTGGACTTTGTGAAGTACGCCGAGAGCTTCGGCGCCAAAGGGCTGCGCGTCGAGCGTCCAGATCAGCTTGGTGCCGTCCTAGATGAGGCATTTGCCGCCGATGGGCCGGTGATCGTCGACATCCCGGTTGATTACTCGGACAACGCGCAGCTGGGTGAAGCGATGCTGGCTGACCAGTTCTAAGGAGGGCACGATGAAAAAAGACTTGTTATATCAGCACGGCACGCTTGGCGCGCTGGTGCCGGGCTTGCTGAATGGCACGCAACCGCTGAGCGAGCTGCTGACGCACGGTGACTTTGGTATCGGCACGCTGACCGGCCTGAACGGGGAGCTGATCATTCTGGGCGGCAAGGTCTACCAGGTCCAAGCCTCCGGCAAGGTGGCTGAAATCAGTTCTGGCAGCGTGCCGTTCGCCAACGTCCACTTTCCTGATTTTGGGGCGCCGCAGCCGATTGAGGCCCGAACCGCGCAGGTGGTTCAGACTAAAATGCTGGCTCAAATCGGCACGCGGAATCTCTTCGCCGCAGTCTCGCTGCATGGGCGTTTCGCTCAGGTCAGGGCGCGTGCGGTAAAAGAGCAGCACCGGCCCTTTCCTGGGCTTGCAGCCACTGCGGCGGATCAGGCCGTGTTCAGCCGTCAGGACGTCACCGGCATGCTGATGGGGTACTGGTCGCCTCAGCTGTACGCGGGAATGGCCTCGCCAGGGTTCCACCTGCATTTTTTGAGCGATGACCACGACTTCGGCGGGCACGTGCTGGATTTTGCTGGCGTTACCGGTGAGCTTGCCACCCAGCGGTTCAGCGATGTTCAGTTGCACCTGCCTGCCGCCGACACTGAGTTCCTGCAGGCTGACCTTGAAGGCGATTTGCTGGCCGATATTACCAAAGCCGAGCACTGATCTTGCGGCCACCAGCTCATTTTGAGTTGGTGGTTTTTGCTTTTCAGGCGGGGTTCAGGTATAAGGGGGATAGGCAAAGGAGGTCATGTCGATGATTCGCATTGCAACGGAAGCAGATATCCCAGCCGTGGTGAAGCTATTTCATGATTACTACCAAACTAGTACGGTGCCGCACGACTTTGACGATGACAAGATGACGGCATTTTTGACTGATCGCCTGAAAAATCAGCAGGCGGGCCTGTTAGTGGGCGTGGCAGATGACCAGGTCGTCGCCTTTGCGCTGCTTTACGTCACCCAAAACACGCGGGATCTGGGCCCTCAGGTCATCATCAACGACGTGTTCGTTGCCGCCGCATACCGCCGGCGGGGGATCGCCCGGCAGCTGATGACCGCAAGCTTTAACTGGGGCCGCCAGCACGGCGCTAGGCACGTGACCTGGCAGACCAGAACGACCAATGCCGCGGCCCAGCCGTTGTATGATCAACTGGGTCAGCGGGAAAGCGGCTGGATCCATTACGATCACGATTTACCAGATTAAAAAACGCCCGGCAATTAGTTTGACGGACGTACTTGGCGCAGTGGAAAGCTGCGCTATTTATTTGCCGTGGCGGAAGCCGTAAGCGAAGTAGATCAGCAGGCCGATTCCAAACCAGATGAGGCTCATCATCCAGGTCTCTTTTGAAAGCTGGCTCATCAGCAACAAGCAAAAGAGAAACGACACGACCGGGACGACTGGGTAACCTGGCACTTTAAACCCGGGGTTGTGAATCTGCTCGTGCTTACGCAACGGCAAAATGCCTAGGCTGACAATGGCAAAAGCGATCAGGGTCCCAATGTTGACTAGGTTGACCAGCTGAGTCAACGGCACGAGACCGCCAAGCACAGCGATGACGATGGTGACCGTGGTGAGCGCGTGATGGGGCAGCTGGTTCTTGACCTCGCCGAACCATTTTGGCAAGAGACCGTCGCGGCCGATTGCGTAGACCAAGCGCGAGCTAGAGTAGATCATGGTGACCATCATTGTGAACATGCCCGCCAGTGCGCCGACTGCAATGATGCCGGCGAGCTGCGGCTGGTGGATGAAGTTCAGCGCGAACGACACCGGATCGGCCACGTTGAGGTGCGTGTACTTCACCATGCCGGTTAAAACGATTGCGACCAGCACATACAGGATGGTGGCGATGATCAAGGTGCCAATGATGCCGCGCGGCAGGGTCTTCTGCGGCTTTTTCACTTCAGGCGCGCTGGCTGAAACGGCGTCAAAGCCCAGATAGGCAAAAAAGACGAGCGACGCGCCGGCGAGAATGCCCTTGACGCCGAACGGCATGAAGGGGTGCCAGTTAACCGGCTTGATGTAAAAAGCCCCGACGACCACGAAGATGCCGATGATCAGCAGCTTAACGAGGACCATCGCGCGATTCACCGCCATGGAGGTGTTCATGCCGCGTGAAAGCATGGAGCCGATCAGCAGGATGACGAGCACCGCGATCAGGTTGATGTAGGTGCCATGCGCCGGATCAAACGCGCCACTGATGGCTTGAGGCAGGTGCAGGCCGAAACCGCTGATCAGACTGGCGAAGTAGGCGGAAAAACTAGTCGACACAACGGCCACCGCCAGCATGTATTCGAGGATCAAGGCCCAGCCGATCACCCAGCCGACCAGCTGACCGAAGACGATGCTGCCATAGGCATAGGCGGAGCCGGCCACAGGCAGGGCCGAAGCAAACTCGGCGTAGCACATCGCTGCTAGCGAGCAAACCACCGCGGCCAAGACAAAGGCCAGCGTGATGGCTGGCCCACTAGTCGTTGCCGCGACCGTGCCTGGTAAAATAAAGATCCCGGTGCCAATCACGGCACCGATGCCCAGGGCGATCAGGTCCCGAGTGGTCAGCGTGCGCGCCAGCTGGTGGTCCGCATTGAGGGTGCTTTCCACGTCTGGCTTGTGCGTGATGCGCTGCCAAAAGCTCGGTTTACTCATTTAACTTTGCCAGCCTCCTTTTCCGCTAGGTACTTCTTCTGATCCGGCACGTACTTGAAGGTCGGGTCGATTGCCTTATCGATGGCGTCAAAAGACTGCTGCATCTGTTCGCCAAGCTGGGCGGTCATTGCGTCCGTCACGCGGCCTGCGGGCACGGTGATGGGATCGCCGAACCGGACGGTGATGCGCTTGCGCAGAAAAATGTGTGAGAACTTGACCGGTCCTTGGTAAACGGCCGGGACGATCGGCACCTTGGCGAGCTTGGCAATCAAAACCGCGCCGCCCTTGAGCTGCTGCGAGTAGCGCGAGCCGGAAGGAAAAATCATTACGGCCAACTTGCCCTCTTTTAATGTACGCACAGGGATCTTGATGGTGCTTGGGCCGGGGTTTGCCCGGTTGACGGGAAAGGCGTTGGCATGGTCAAGAATCCAGCGTAAAATAGGATTCTTGAAGAGCTCCTCCTTGGCCATGAATGAGTATTTGCGTGGGCTGCCAGCCAGCGCGAAGAAAAGCGGGTCCCACCAGGTGCGGTGGGGGCCAACGAGCACGTATGGCCCGTCCGGCAAGGCTTGCTTATTTTCGTAATGGGTGTTGCCGTTGATCAGCAGGACAAGGACCCGCACGACCCAGCGGATGAATGAATAAAACATGATGTTCATTCCTTCCATAAAATGCCGCTTGCGGCTTAGGATATTGTTCGATAAATTATACCACAAACGCTTTACGGCGTTAGCAGGAGGCCATGGCATGGGTGAAGTTGCTTTAGAGCCAGATGAACGCGTTGACGAGCTCAAGGGAGCCGGCATTCGCATTATTCAAAGTCCACAAGTCTTTGCGTTTTCGTTGGATGCGGTGCTGCTTGCAGACTTTGCCATGATCAAAAAGACGAGTCGAGTCGTTGACCTGGCCGCTGGCAATGGGGCAGTGGGTCTGTTCGTGGCCCGTAAAACCACCAACCAGGTGACACTCATCGAACTGCAAGCCAGGCTAGCAGATATGGCGCAGCGCAGCGTCCGGTTGAACGACCTGACCAACGTTGATGTGCACCAGCAAGACCTGAAGGATGCCACTCAGATCGTGTCCAAAGATTCGGTCGACGTGGTGACCTGCAATCCGCCGTACTTCAAGGTGACCGATCAGTCGTTGACCAACCCCAATGACCACCTGGCTCTGGCTCGCCATGAGTTGACCACCAATTTTCAAACGGTCTGTCAAACCGCGGCGAGCCTGCTGAAGTACCAGGGAAAGGCGTTTTTCGTGCACCGACCGGAGCGGCTTGAAGAATTGCTCTCAACCATGGCGGCCGCGGACCTTGCCCCTAAGCGCGTGCGGTTCATTCACCCCAAGGCGGACCGCGAGGCGAACATGGTCCTGCTGGAAGGCATTCGCTCTGGCAAACCGGCGGGGATGCGCATCCTGCCACCACTGGTGGTGTACGGATCTGATGGGCGTTACGGGGAAGAGGTGCAGCACTTACTTTATGGCTAAATACTTCTTTTACGTCCTGCTGTGCGCTGATGGGACATTCTATGGTGGTTATTCGACGGACGTGACTGCGCGCGTGGCCACCCACAACGCAGGGAAAGGGGCCAAGTACACGAAGACTCGGCGGCCGGTGCGGCTGATTTACTCGGCAGGTTTTGACAACGAACACGATGCGCTGTCAGCAGAGTGGCATTTTAAACACCAAAGTCGGGCCGCAAAAGAGGCGTTTCTGGCGGCCCATCAGGTGCACTGGTAAGTCCTGCACCTAGCAAATAAAGTTGCACAACGCTGGTTTTCTCTGTATAATCTTTTAAGTGTGAAAAACACACAACCCACATCAGGGTAAGATCGTCTGGCCGGTGCTTCGGGAGAAGTGGCCAAGCGAGTTGACGACTCTGAGAGGAATAAAACCATATGGAGGACTACACATGTCTGTATTAAGCATGAAGCAATTGCTTGAAGCTGGTGTCCACTTCGGTCACCAGACCCGTCGTTGGAACCCAAAGATGAAGCCATTCATCTTCACGGAACGCAACGGGATCTACATCATCGACCTGCAAAAGACGGTCAAGATGATCGACGACGCCTATAACTTCGTCAAGGAAGAGGCTGCTGATGGCGGCGTGTTCCTGTTCGTCGGCACCAAGAAGCAGGCTCAGGATGCGATTCAAGAAGAAGCCACTCGCGCCGGTCAGTACTATGTCAACCACCGTTGGCTTGGCGGTACGCTGACCAACTGGAACACCATCCAGACTCGGATCAAGCGCCTTAAGGACATCAAGAAGATGGCCACTGATGGGACCTTCGATAAGTTGCCGAAGAAGGAAGTTTCCCTGCTCAAGAAGCAGCAGGCCAAACTTGAGAAGTTCCTCGGCGGGATCGAAGACATGCCTCGCATCCCAGACGTGATTTTCATCGTTGACCCACGCAAGGAAAAGATCGCCGTTCAGGAAGCACAAAAGCTGAACATCCCGATTGTTGCGATGGTCGACACGAACTCTGATCCTGACGACATCGATGTCATCATTCCTTCAAACGATGACGCGATCCGTGCTGTTCGCCTGATCACCTCCACCATGGCTGATGCCATCATTGAAGGCAACCAGGGTGAGGACCAGACCGAAGACGCTGATGCTGACCAGCAGCCAGCTGACGACGCACCTAAGTCCGATTCGATCGAAGACATTGTGAACGCCGTTGAAGGCGACAACACGAAGCCTGCTGCCGAATAATTAAATCGTAAGTTAGACTCAGCCGTCTGTGCTTTGCAGCAATTGCAGGCGCAGGCGGCTTTTTTAAAACAAACTTTAGGAGGAACTCAAGAAATGGCTATTACCGCAAAGCAAGTCAAGGAACTGCGCGACCGCACTCAGGTCGGCATGATGGATGCGAAAAAGGCACTGGTTGCCGCTGATGGCGACATGGACAAGGCAATCGACGTTCTGCGCGAAAAGGGCCTCGCAAAGGCTGCTAAGAAGGCGGGCAACATTGCCGCTGAAGGGTTGACCGCCATTACGGTTGACGGGAACGCTGCTGCCATCATCGAGGTCAACTCGGAAACCGACTTCGTGGCGTCCAACGACAAGTTCCAAAACTTTGTGAACGGCGTTGCCAAAGCCGTTGCGGCGGGCAAGCCGGCTGACATGAACGCTGCCCTGAAGCTCGACGTTGACGGCCAGACGGTCGACGAAGCGGCCAAGGCGTTGACCGCTGTCATCGGCGAAAAGATCGACCTGCGCCGCTTCACGGTGGTCGAAAAGACCGACGGCGATCACTTCGGCGCATACCTGCACAACGGCGGCCAAGTCGCTGCGCTGGTCACGCTTGAAGGCGGCGACGACGAGACGGCCCACGACATTGCGATGCACGTGGCAGCCATCAACCCGCAGTACCTGGATCGCACTCAGGTGCCAGCCGATGAGTTGAAGAAGCAGACCGACTTGTTCACCAAGGAAACGGTTGATGAAGGTAAGCCAGAAAAGATCGTGCCGCGGATCGTTGAGGGCCGGGTCAACAAGTGGCTGTCCGAGATCTCCCTGGTGGATCAGGAGTTCGTGAAGGATTCCGATAAGACCGTTGCCGAATACGCCAAGAGCAAGGGTGCAACCGTTAAGGGCTTTGTTCGCTACGAAGTTGGTGAAGGCATCGAAAAGAAGCAAGATAACTTCGTCGATGAAGTCATGGGTCAGATCAAGGACTAGTTTCTTTTTGGGGGTCACGCTTGGTGCGTGGCCTTTTTTTGCGAAGGCGGGTCACGCTCGTTGGGGCAAGGCCTACTCTGGTATGGTAAACTAGTAACAGCAACTCAGGAAGGGACAACTCTCATGATCAAATACAAACGCATTGTACTCAAAGTTTCTGGTGAAGCGCTTGGCGGTGAAAGTGGCGCCGGCATTCAGCCACCGGTCATCAAGCTGATCGCCGAGCAGATCAAGCAGGTCCATGATATGGGCGTGCAGATCGCGATCGTGTGCGGCGGCGGCAACATCTGGCGCGGCGAAACCGGCGCGGCGATGGGGATGGAACGTGCCCAAGCCGATTACATGGGGATGCTGGCCACCGTGATGAACGGGCTGGCGCTGCAGGACAGCCTCGAAAAGCTTGGTGTGGCGACCCGCGTGCAGACTAGTATCGAAATGCGCCAAATCGCGGAGCCTTACATCCGGCGGAAGGCTGTTCGGCACCTTGAAAAAGGGCGCGTCGTGATTTTCGCCGGCGGCACGGGTAACCCGTACTTCAGCACGGATACCACGGCGGCACTGCGGGCGGCTGAAATTGGCGCCGACGCGATTCTGATGGCGAAAAACGGCGTTGACGGCGTTTATTCCGCGGATCCGAACAAGGACGCCAACGCAACGAAGTTTGATCACCTCAGCCACATGGACATCATCACAAAGGGGTTGAATGTCATGGACTCCACTGCCAGCACCTTATCCATGGATAATGACATTCCGCTGGTCGTATTCAATTTGAATGATCCGGACAACATCAAGAAGGTCGTTGAGGGCGAGCACATCGGCACAACGATCCAAGGAAAGGATTAACATGGCGAACCAAATTATTGATGACGCCAAGGCGTCAATGAAGAAGTCTGAGGACGCATTGTCCCGCCAGCTCGGCACAATCCGGGCCGGCCGCGCCAACGCCAGTCTGCTTAACCGCATCGAAGTTGAGTATTACGGCACGAAAACCCCGCTGAACCAAATTGCGGCGATCACGGTGCCAGAAGCCAGGGTCCTATTGGTTAGCCCGTATGACAAGTCCAGCTTGAAGGATATCGAGTCCGCGCTGAATGCGTCAGATCTGGGCATCAACCCGGCGAATGATGGCAACGCGATTCGGTTGGTCGTTCCCCAGCTGACTGGCGAGCGGCGTGCTGAAATCGCCAAAGAAGTGGGCAAGTTCCAGGAAGAAGCCAAGATCGCGATCCGCAACATTCGGCGCGACGCTTTGGACAAGCTGAAGAAGCAGGAAAAGGCCGGTGACATTACGGAAGACGACCTGCACCGCGGCGAAAAAGACGTCCAAAAGGTCACCGATGACTCTGCTAAACGCATTGAAGCCATTGCGGCAGCTAAGGAAGAAGAAATCAAGGAAGGCTGATCACCAGCCTCGGCCCGCGTGTCTCGCGCGGGTTTTTTGTTGTCAGCTGACGTTTGCCGGACCGGAGAGTCGGCACAGCAACTGCGGCCGCTTTTTCAGCGGGCCGTTTTCTGCTACAATACATTAGATGTGACTAGTTTCACGATGGAGGAATTTCTGTTGGCCAATCAATCACTTGATCCCACACGCATTCCCGCGCATGTCGCCATCATTATGGATGGCAATGGCCGCTGGGCCAAAGCCCGGCACCTGCCGCGCGTCGCCGGGCATAAACAAGGCATGGAAGTTGTCAAAACCATCACCAAGGCGGCGAGTCGTCTTGGCATTAAGGTGCTCACGCTTTATGCTTTTTCAACCGAGAATTGGAAACGGCCCACCAGCGAGGTTTCATACCTAATGAGGCTGCCAGTCGACTTTTTCGGCACATTTATGCCTGAGCTGATTCAGGAAAATGTGCGCGTGCAGGTGATGGGCGAGCTCGATGCCTTGCCGGCAAAAACGCGGCAGGCCGCCGATGACGCGATGGCTGACACTGCGCAAAACACGGGCATGATCCTCAACTTTGCGCTGAACTACGGCGCGCGCGACGAGCTGGTCCAAGCCGCTCGCAGCATGGCGCAGGAGGCCAAGGAAGGTCAGCTCGACCCCACTTCAATCGATGCGCAGGTTGTGGCTGATCACTTGATGACGCGCCACTTGGGCGCCTTGGCGGACCCGGATCTGCTGATCCGCAGCAGCGGGGAGGAGCGGCTGTCAAACTTTTTGCTGTGGCAGCTGGCTTATTCCGAGCTGGTGTTCACCGATACTTATTGGCCTGATTTTACCGGGGCGGTGCTTGAATCCTGTATCGTTGAGTATCAGGCACGTGACCGCCGGTTCGGCGGATTAACAAGTTAACGGAGGTTGGTTATGAAACAACGAATCATTACAGCGGTGGTGGCGCTGATCATTTTCATCCCGATCCTGATCCTTGGCGGGGTCTGGATCGAGGTCGCCGGGTGCGCACTGGCTGTCATTGCACTGTCAGAAGTGTTCATCATGCGCAAGAAGATCATTGTCTCGTTTGATTTTCTCATCTCCGCGCTTGGCGTGCTGGCGGTAACGGTGCCGGACAGTCTGCTCAAATGGCTGCCGGCTTACATTTCTCGGCTCGACGTCATTTACTTGTTCGTGGTGCTGCTGCTTTTGAACACGGTCGCCAGCAAGAACAGGACGACTTATGACGACGTCGCCGTGTCCGCCTTGTCGATTTTTTACATCGGCACCGGCTTCCACTATTTCATCATGCTGCGCAACGACCCGAACGGAGGGTTGGATACGTTGCTGTTCGCGATGCTGATTGTGTGGCTGACGGACTCCGGCGCTTACTTCTGCGGCCGGGCGTTCGGCAAGCACAAACTGTGGCCGGCGATCAGCCCCAACAAGACTTGGGAAGGCAGCCTCGGCGGCAACCTGACGGCGCTCATCTTTGCGGCGATCTACTTGAACTTCTTCCCGCAGGCATACGGCTTTTGGCCGATGATGGGAATCGCACTGGTGCTTTCAATTATCGGCAGCCTCGGCGACCTGATTGAGTCGGCGCTGAAACGCTTTTACGGTGTCAAGGACTCTGGCAAGATTCTGCCCGGGCACGGCGGTATTTTGGACCGGTTCGACAGCATGCTGTTGGTCATGCCGATGATCCATTTCTTCGGGATCCTTTAACCGCATTGCAGAGTAAGGAGGGCCTATGACAACAATTATCGAATTTTTGGTCGTGTTTGTGATCCTGGTGCTGGTGCACGAATTCGGCCACTTTATTTTTGCCAAGTGGTCCGGCATTCTGGTCCGTGAGTTTTCCATCGGCATGGGCCCGAAACTCGTTGCCTGGCACAAGAACCACACCACCTATACGCTGCGCCTGCTACCGCTGGGCGGTTACGTCCGCATGGCAGGCTGGCAGGATGAAGACGATGAGATCAAGCCGGGAACGATGCTTGCCATCGAGGTCAACGACCAGAATGTCGTCGAGCGAATCAACTTATCCAGTAAAACCACGCTCCAAGGCGGCATCCCGGTCCAGGCGGACAGGGTCGATCTGCAGCATGACCTGACAGTGGTCGGCTACGAAAACGGCGATGAGTCTGAGCTCAAAACCTGGTCCGTCGATCACGACGCCACCATCATTGAGGAAGACGGCACCGAGGTGATTATCGCCCCGGATGACGTCCAGTTCCAAAATGCCAAGCTTTGGAAACGGATGCTGGTCAATTTTGCCGGTCCAATGAATAATTTTCTGTTGGCCATTGTGGTTTTCATCGGCGTCGCACTGTTCAACGGCGTGGCCGTGACGAACACCAATCAAATCGGCAAAATCGAGCCGAATTCGCCCGCGGCCGCGGTGGGGCTGAAAGCGGACTCGCGCATTGAATCCATTGGCGGCACCAAGATCTCGGCGTTTGAAGATATTCAGGGTGCTGTGGCCCAGTACCGCGGGCGCACCACGACGCTGGTCGCCACCAAGGATGGGCAGACTCAGCACTTGACGATCCGGCCAACCAGCGACGGCACGATTGGCGTGTACGCTAAGACCACCAAGGCGCCACTGGCGGCGATCAAGTCTGGCTTCACCACCACCTGGGCCTATGTTACCGGCATCTTCCACGTCCTCGCTCAGATGGTCACTGGTCATTTTTCCCTGAACCAGCTGGCCGGGCCAGTGGGCATTTACACCATGACAGCAACTGCCGCCAAGGGTGGGCCGATGAACTTGATCCTGTTCTTAGGCGGCCTGTCGGTCAACCTGGGGATCATGAACCTGATCCCGATTCCGGTGCTTGATGGCGGCAAAATTTTACTCAACCTGCTTGAGGCAATTCGGCGCAAGCCGCTCAAGCAGGAGCACGAAGGCCTGATCACCCTGATCGGGGCCGGTGTGATGTTCGCGTTGATCATTGCGGTGACCATCAACGATATCATGCGTAGTTTTTAAACCCTTTGGAGGAAAGTCATGAAACAATCTCGAATGTTCATCCCCACAGAAAAAGAAGTTCCCAGTACTGCCGAGGCCAAGTCGCATCAGATGATGCTGCGGTCCGGTTTCATCCGGCAGGTCGCGGCCGGAGCGTATGCCTATCTGCCTTTGGCCGAGCGCGTGCTGCAAAAGATCGAGGCGATTATCGATGACGAAATGAGTCAGATTTCCGCCGTGAAGATGCAGATGCCCAGCCTCTTGCCGGCTGAACTCTGGCAGGAGTCAGGCCGTTACGAAACCTATGGGCCAAACCTGTTCAAGCTGAAGGATCGCCACGACCGCGACTTCATTCTCGGCCCGACGCATGAGGAAACCTTCACGGACCTCGTCCGCAACGACCTGAACTCGTACAAGAAGATGCCGCTGGTGCTCTACCAGATCCAGACCAAGTACCGCGACGAGGATCGCCCGCGTTACGGTCTGCTGCGCTCCCGTGAGTTCATCATGGAGGATGTCTATTCCTTCACGGCCAACACAGATGATCTAGACACCATATACAGCCAAATGGAAAAGGCCTACACCAACATTTTCAACCGGCTGGGCCTGAACTTCCGCGCGATTGTCGGGGACGGCGGCGCGATGGGCGGCAAAGACTCCAAGGAGTTTTCCGCCATCGCCGACATTGGGGAGGACACGATTGTTTACTCGGATTCCTCCGATTATGCGGCTAACCTGGAAATGGCCACCAGCATGAACGTGCCGGCCACCACCCATGAAGAGGCTGCGGCGATGACCCCGGTGGACACCAAGGACGCCAAGACCATTGCTGAAGTCGCAGACTTTTTGAAGGTCCCGGCCAGCAAGTTGATCAAGGCCGTGCTCTTCATTGCCGACGAAAAGCCGGTGCTGGCCTTGGTTCGCGGCGACTATGAGGTCAACGACGTCAAACTCAAGAATCTGCTGAACGCGGATTATCTCGACATGGCCACACCAGATCAAGTTAAGGAGTACATGCACGCTGAAATTGGCAACATTGGGCCGGTCAACGCCCCAGAAGACGTGCAGCTCATCGCCGACAACAGCTTGACCGGGCTGGTCAACCTGGTCGCGGGGGCCAACCAAGCGCACACCCATTTGACCAATGTCAATCCGGGCCGCGACTTCACCGCCGCCCAAACCGCGGATATTCGCTTCGTTAAGGAAGGCGAGGTTTCACCGGATGGCCAAGGGGTGCTGAAGTTCACCAAGGGCATCGAAATTGGTCACATCTTCAAGCTGGGCACGCGCTACACCGAGGCCATGGGGGCCAATTTCTTGGACGAGAATGGCCGCGCTAAGCCAATCATTATGGGTTCGTACGGCATCGGCGTGTCGCGCCTGCTGTCGGCGATTGCTGAGCAGACACTGGACGAGCATGGTCTCGTTTGGCCGCGGGCCGTTGCCCCATTTGACGTGCATGTTGTGCCCGTCAACCTGAAAAAGCAGGCGCAGGCCGATCTGACTGATAAGATCACGAAGCAGCTGGAAAATGAAGGGTTTGCGGTGCTGGTGGATGATCGCAACGAGCGTCCTGGCGTGAAGTTTGCGGATTCCGATTTGATCGGCATTCCGGTCCGCGTCACCGTTGGTAAGAAGGCCGAGGACGGGATCGTTGAGCTCAAGTTGCGCAAGTCAGGCGAGACGCTTGAAGTTAAGTCTGAAGAGTTGATTTCATCGCTCAAGATCTTGCTTGACCACGCAGAATAATTTAACTCACCAAAGCGGCGCCGAGTCCGACTCGGCGTCGTTTTTGCGCTCGTGGGCGGCTTGTTTGGCCCCTGAATTCGGGGTAACATGGTTGCATCATCAAAAAGGGAGTGGCTTTTTTTGGCGCTATCAAAAGCAGAAATGTTTCAAAAGCTGATCGAGCAGGCAAGCCTGCCTGACCCAATCAAGCAAGATCCGGCCTTGGCCGGGGCGACGGTCGAAGCCGTCACTATTCACAGCCGCTCCAAGCGTTACGAATTTGTTCTGGGGACCGCTGCGGTCTTGCCGTATGCTGTTTTCCTTCAGCTGGAATCGCATATTAAGTCCGCCTTCAAGGGCATCGCCGAAGCCAGCATCAGCGTGTCGCCGGCGACGGTCGACCTTGCTGCCAAGCATTTGTCCGCATACTGGTCCTACGTGGTCGCCAACGCCGGGATCGAGTCGGCCATTGTGGCAGAAACATGCATGAATCAGACGCCGCGGTTTGAGGACGGTAAGGTCACCCTGACAGCCGTAAACGAGCCCGTGCGCCAGTTTTTGATTCAACAGGGGCTGGGCAAACTGGTCGAAACTTACGCCCAGGTGGGACTGCCTGGCGTCAGCGTCGAGGCCACGGTCGACGCCACTGAATCCGAGGCCAACCTGGCCGCGTTTAAGGCGCAGAAAGCCGAGGAAGCGGCCGCCATGGCCAAAAGGGCGCAAGCAGTGGTTGCCCAGCGCGAGCAAAACCCGGCCCCCAGTGGCCCAGTGCAGATCGGCCGCGGCTTAAAGAGTAGCGAGACCCCGACCCAGATGGTGGCAATCACCCAAGAGGAAAACGCCGTTCTGATCGAAGGCTACGTGTTTGACGTCGAGGTGCGCCAGTTGCGCTCCAAGCGGTCGCTTTTGATTGCCAAGGTCACAGACTACACGTCCAGCTTTATCGTGAAAAAATTCAGCAACGGCGCCGACGACGAGGCCGCCTTTGGTCAAATCAAGGAAGGCATGTGGCTGAGGATCCGCGGCAGCGTGCAGGAGGATTCGTATTCTCGGGAGCTGACCGTGATGGCACGCGACATGGTGGAAGTGCCCCACGCTCAGCCCCAGGACACGGCCGAGGGGGAAAAGCGCGTCGAGCTGCACCTGCACACGAATATGAGTCAGATGGACGCGCTGCCGAGCATCACTGCCTATGTCAACCGAGCCAAGGCCTGGGGTCAAACCGCCATCGCGGTGACCGATCATGCCGGCTTGCAAGCTTATCCTGAGGCCCACACGGTGGCCACTCAAGCCAAGATCAAGATGCTGTACGGCGTGGAGATCAACCTCGTCGATGACGGGGCCCCGGTCGCTTACAACGCGGACGAACCGCGGACTTTGGCCGATGCGACTTACGTGGTGTTCGACATTGAAACGACCGGTCTATCGGCGGTCTACGACAAAGTGATCGAAGTGGCGGCGGTCAAGATGAAGGATGGTAAGGTGATCGACTCGTTTGAGGAGCTGATCGACCCGGGGTTCGCGCTGTCCGAATTTACGATCAACTTGACCCACATTACTGACGACATGGTGCGCGGCTCCAAGACCGAAGCTGAGGTCTTGAGACTGTTCCGGCAATTTTGCACGGGTAGCATTATGAGCGGACACAATGTGACGTTTGACGTCGGCTTTTTGAACAAAGGGTACGAGCGCTTGGGCGAAGAACCGATTCAAAACCCCGTGATCGACACCTTGGAGCTGTCCCGCATGCTGCACCCGGAGCGCAAGAACCACAAACTTGACACGCTCACCAAGGCCTATAAGATTCCTCTGAATCATCACCACCGGGCCAACGCCGACGCGGAGGCAACGGGGTACTTGCTGTTCGCGCTGGAAAAAGAGGCGCTGAAAAAGTACGACATTGAGCAGTTGAACCAGCTGAATTCGCGCATCGGCGAGGACGAAGCCTACAAGCAAAGCCGCCCGACGCACGCCATCGTGTTCGCTAAAACGCAGGCGGGGCTCAAGAATTTGTTCAAGCTGGTCAGCCAGTCTAACATCGATTATTACTACCGGCTGCCGCGCGTCCCGCGGTCCGTACTGCAAAAGTTTCGCGAGGGGCTGTTAGTGGGTTCGGCCTGCGCGTCTGGTGAGGTGTTCGTCGCCGCGATGCAAAAAGGGGCCGCTGAAGCCGCCAAGCGGGCGAAGTTCTACGATTATCTCGAAGTCCAGCCGCTGGCTAACTACCAGCCGCTGATCGACGGTGGGCTGGTGCAGGGGCAGGCCCACCTGCAGGAAATCTTGAAGACCATTATCAAGATCGGGCAGGACCAGAACAAATTGGTGGTCGCGACCGGTGACGCCCACTACTTGGACAAAAACGATGCGATTTACCGCAAGATTCTGATTCACAGTCAGGGCGGTGCCAACCCGCTCAATCGGCATGAGTTGCCTGACGTGCACTTCCGTTCCACCCAGGAGATGCTGGATGCATTCGCCTGGCTGAAGGATGATGCGCTGGCGCATCAGCTTGTCGTTGAGAACACGCACAAGGTGGCGGACATGATCGACGGCGACATCACACCGGTCAAAAAGCGTCTCTACACGCCAAACATTCCCGGTGTTGAAGACCACCTGCGCACCGACGTCATGAGCACCGCGCACAAGCTATACGGCGATCCGCTGCCTGAAATCGTGCAGGCGCGTTTGGACAAGGAACTTAAAAGTATTATTGGGAACGGGTTCTCGGTGATTTACAACATCGCCCAGCAGCTCGTGCTCAAGTCGAACAAGGACGGATACTTGGTCGGGTCCCGGGGGTCGGTTGGCTCGAGTCTCGCGGCCACGATGTCTGGCATCACAGAAATTAATCCGCTGCCGCCGCATTACCGCTGTCCCCAGTGCCAGTACTCCGAATTCTTCACCAAGGGCGAGTATGGCTCCGGTTTTGACCTGCCAGACAAGGCCTGTCCGAAGTGCGGCGCCAACATGGTCAAGGATGGCCAGGATATCCCGTTTGAAACCTTCCTGGGGTTCAAGGGGGATAAGGTGCCAGATATTGATTTGAACTTCTCCGGGGACTACCAGCCCATCGCGCATAACTACATCAAGGTGCGGTTTGGGGAGAACCACGCTTTCCGGGCGGGGACCATCGGCACCGTGGCGGACAAAACCGCATACGGCTATGTCAAAGCCTACGAGCGCGACACAGGCCAGATGCTGCGCGGAGCGGAAATTGACCGGTTGGCCAAAGGCGCGACTGGTGTCAAACGGACCACCGGCCAGCACCCGGCGGGGATCTTGATTGTGCCGGAAGACATGGATATCTACGATTTCTCGCCGATCCAGTATCCCGCCGACGATCAAAGCGCCGCCTGGAAGACGACCCATTTTGATTTTCACTCGATTCATGACAACATCCTCAAAATGGATGTGCTGGGACATGATGACCCGACCATGATCCGCATGCTGCAGGACCTTTCCGGGGTCGACCCGAAGAGTATTCCAATGGACGACCCCGGCGTCATGTCGCTGTTTTCGAGCCCGGATATTTTAGGGGTGACGCCTGAGCAAATCAATTCGAAAACCGGGACGCTGGGCGTGCCGGAGTTTGGGACCCGCTTCGTGCGGGGGATGCTGGAAGAGACGCACCCGAAGAAGTTCTCCGAGCTGCTGCAGATTTCTGGTCTGTCCCACGGCACCGACGTGTGGTTAGGCAACGCCGAAGAGCTGATTCAAAACGGCACCGTGACCATCAAAGAAGTCATCGGCTGTCGTGACAACATCATGATGGACCTCATCCACTGGGGGATGGACGACTCCATGGCGTTCAACATCATGGAACATGTTCGTAAGGGTCGCGGCATTCCTGATGAGTGGCAGCAGGCCATGCGGGATAACCCCAATGTGCCAGACTGGTACATCGATTCATGCCTGAAGATCAAGTACATGTTTCCCAAGGCGCACGCGGCTGCGTACGACCTTATGGGCCTGCGTATCGCCTGGTTCAAGGTCTACTACCCGCTGGTGTACTACGCTTCTTACTTCTCTGTGCGCGCTGAGGACTTCGACCTGGTGGCCATGAGCCACGGTAAGGAGTCGTTGAAGGCGGCAATCAAGGCCATCACTGATCAGGGCAACGACGCGTCGGCCAAGGACAAAACTTTGCTGACAGTGTTGGAGCTGGCCAATGAATGCCTTGAGCGCGGCTTCACCATTAAGATGGTCGACATCAACCACTCTGATGCGCATGATTTTCTGATTTTGGATGACCACACGCTGCTGGCGCCGTTTCGGGCGGTGCCTGGCCTCGGAGATAACGTGGCCAAGCAGATCGTGGCGGCGCGCGAGGAAAAGCCGTTTCTTTCCAAGGAAGACTTGGCTAACCGCGGCAAGGTCTCCAAGACGCTGATCGATTACATGACTGAAAATCATGTGCTCGACACGCTGCCTGATGAAAATCAACTTTCGCTGTTTGATTCGATGTTCTAGCGGCGTAAGGCCGGCGCGATTTGGTGTTGCATTGGAAAGGGTTTTATGCTAGATTATCCATAGTAGTTAAATCCTTTGAGGAGGAGTGAGCAGAGATGCTCACTCCTTTTCTTAGGAGAGGTAACGGCTGCCGGAAACCAGACAGCCAGGACAACAACCTAAAAGGGGGGAAAGACTTGAGCACGGTTGTCGAGACAGTGAAACAAATCGTTGATCCAATCCTTGAAGCCAACCATTTCGACCTGAGCAACATCGAGTTTGTGAAGGAGGGCGGCAGCTGGTATTTGCGGGTCTACATCGATAAGCCAGGTGGCATCACGCTCAACGAGTGTGTGATGGTCTCAGAGGCCTTGTCCGAGAAATTGGACGCCATGGACCCTGATCCCATCCCGCAGGCCTACTTCTTGGAAGTTTCCTCGCCAGGTGCCGAGCGGCCGCTGAAGACCGACCAAGACTTTAATAACGCGGTCGGGGAATACATTCATATTTCCTTGTTCCAAAAGCTCAATGGTAAAAAAGTGTTCGAAGGGACCCTTAAGGCCCTTGACGAGGATACTTTGACTCTGGAGCTGAAAGACAAGGCACGCAGGTTTGATCAGGCATTTGATCGCAAGACGATCGCAAACGCCCGTCTGGCCATCGAATTTTAAGCGGCAATCCCGCTGGCAAAGGAAGGAACAACATGTCAAAGGAAATGATTGAAGCCCTTGACGCCCTCGAGACCGAAAAAGGCGTCAAAAAAGAAGTTGTGATTGAGGCGCTTGAAGACGCGCTGGCCTCGGCGTACAAGCGTAATTACGATCAGGCACAAAACGTCGACGTCGAGTTCGACAAGGACCAAGGCGACATCCACGTGTACGCGGTCAAGGAAGTCACCGAAGAGGTGTTCGATTCCCGGCTTGAAGTCAGTCTGAAGGACGCGTTGGCCATCAACAAGGCCTACGAGGTCGGCGACAAGATCAAATTTGAGGTCACCCCGAAAGACTTTGGGCGCATTGCGGCGCAAACGGCCAAGCAGGTCATCATGCAGCGAGTGCGGGAAGCGGAACGCGGCATCATTTACGATGAGTACTCCCAGTACGAAAACGAGATCATGACGGGTGAAGTTGAACGCCGCGACAACAAGTTCATTTACGTGAACTTAGGCAAGATTGAAGCGGTCCTTGGCCGCGGCGATCAAATGCCAAACGAGCAGTACGAACCTCACGACCGCATTAAGGTTTTCGTGTCCAAGGTCGAAAACTCCAGCAAGGGCCCACAGGTCTTTGTTTCCCGGACCAACCCGGGTCTGGTCAAGCGCTTGTTTGAGCAGGAGGTGCCGGAGATTTTTGACGGGACCGTTGAAATCGCGGGCATTGCCCGTGAAGCTGGTGACCGCACGAAAATCGCGGTGCGTTCGACTAATCCGTCTGTCGATCCGGTCGGCACCACGGTTGGCCCACGGGGCGCCCGGGTGCAAGCGGTCGTCAATGAGCTCTCGGGCGAGAACATGGACGTCGTGCAGTACGAGGAAGACCCGGTGGATTACATCGCCAATGCCTTGAACCCGGCGCAGGTCATCGCCGTTCAGTTCAACGACGAAGACAACGACCGGTCTTGCACAGTGATCGTGCCAGATTACCAGCTGTCGTTGGCGATCGGCAAGAAGGGCCAAAACGCCCGGCTTGCAGCTAAGTTGACCGGCTACAAGATCGATATCAAGGCGGAATCGGACGTCGAATTCGTCGATGATGATGAGCTCGAGGAAAACGACGAGCAAGTCGAAGAGGCCCAAGCTGACCAGTCCGAAGTCGCACCTGACACAGCCCCAGCATCAGACGCGCCGTCTGATGAAGCAACAGCGGCTGATGCCACAGGCGATGAGGCTGAGCCGGACTCGGCCGAGGCTAAGTAGGAGGCAGCCATGAAAAAGCGCAAGATCCCGATGCGCAAAGACTTGCTGTCGGGAGAGATGTTTCCGAAGAAATCCTTGGTGCGGATCGTGCGGCAGGCGGATCAAACCGTCGCCATCGATCCCACCGGTAAGGCTCAGGGCCGCGGCGCTTATGTCGCACTTGACCCAGAAGCCGTGAAGCAGGCTCAAAGTAAACACATCATTGAGAAGGCGTTTGACGTCGCGGTCGATGACAGTTTTTACTCTGAGCTTTACGCCTACGTCGACCATCAGAAGGCTCGCCAAGAGCTGTTCGGCGACCAGGCATGAATAAGCAGCAAGCGCTAAACTTGCTGGGGCTGGCGCAGCGAGCCAACCGGCTGACGGCCGGTGAGGGCTTCGTGCTTGCGGCGATTCGCGATCAGAGTGCCAAGTTGGTGCTGGTCGCCTCCGACGCCTCAGCGAATACCAGAAAAAAGTTTTCCGATAAAGGCAGCTTCTACCAGGTCCCAGTCAATTTATCATTGACGAGCCTGGAGCTGAGTTCTGCGATCGGCCGCAAACGGTCCGTCATCGCGGTGCAAGATCGCGGCTTTGCAACGAAGCTGGTCAAGCTGCTCACCTAAAAAAGACAGGGAGCGTGAAGAAATGGGCAAACAACGAGTTTATGAATTTGCCAAAACTCTCGGCGTCCCGAGCAAAACCGTGATCGACGCGGCAAAAGCTCAGGGCATCGAGCTCAAGAATCATATGTCAACGTTGGACGAAAAGCAGGAGGCTGCTTTGACGTCTGCGTTGCACGCAAAGCCGGCGAACGCTGCACCTAAAGCAGCGGCCAAAGCAGTTGCAAAACCGGCAGCCAAGGCGGTCGCAAAGACTGAGGCCAAGGCAGAAGCCAAACCAGCCGACAAACCAGCCGCTAAAGCTGAAGGCAAGCCTGCCGCAAAAGCAGAAGCTAAGGCTGAAACAAAGTCCGAAGCTAAACCTGAGGCAAAAGCGTCTGCCAGTGCAAAGCCGGCAGAAGGCAAGAAGGTCCCAGGGACACACCACATGCCGCAAAAAACGGCTGATGGGAAGACCCTGATTTCGAAGTCTGCCATCCGCCGGCCGCACAATACTCAGGCCAACGCGCGCGGTGGCCGGTTCAACCACACCGACAACCGCAATGGCCAAGGCCAAAACGGCGGTCAGCAGAATGCCGGTAACCGCAGTGGCAACCGGTCCACGGATAACCGCAACGGCAATCGGCAAAATGATAACCGGGGCGGCTACAACAACCGTGCGACCGACAACCGTAATGGCAATCGGCGCAACGACAACCGCCGCGGCGGCGATCGCTACCTGAACCAAACCAACGTCAGCCCAATGCCACGGGCCGGTCGGCGGACCCAAGCCAATGGGAACCCACGGCCAGTTGCCGGCAATGACGAAAAGTTCATTAAGCAGCTGGAAGAAAAGCGTCAGCAGGAGAAGGCCAAGGCAGCGGCCAAGCGTGAAACCGAAAAGGCGCTTGAAAAAGCTGCCGAAGAAAAACCGATCGCAGCCGCGTACACTGCACCGGTGCCGCCTGCAGCGGAGAAGCCAGCGAAGCCGAATGACAACCGGCGGACCGCGGATCACTCGAGCAATAACAATGAGAGCCGTGGCCGCAGCAGTCGTGGTGGTTACAACAATCGTGGCGGCTACAACAACCGTGGTGGCTACGGCAATTCGAATCGCCGCAACAAGAAGAACAAACGCAGACAGCAGACGCAACCGAAGAAAGAAATGCCACAGCGCAAGGAGCGGCCATTGCCAGAAAAACTCATCTACACTGTCGGAATGAACGCGCAGGATCTGGGCAAGATCTTGCACCGCGAGCCTGCCGAGATCATCAAGAAGCTCTTCATGCTTGGCGTCATGGTCAACCAGAACCAGAGCTTGGATAAGGATACGATCGAACTGGTCGCAACCGATTACGGCATCGACGCCGAGCAGAAGGTCGAAGAAGACATCACCGACTTGGACAAGATGTACAACGCCGAAGTCAAGAATAAGGACACTCAGACACCGCGGCCCCCAGTGGTCACGATCATGGGTCACGTTGACCACGGGAAAACCACCCTGCTCGATCGTCTGCGTCACACGCATGTGACCGAAGGCGAAGCCGGTGGGATCACGCAGCACATTGGCGCTTACCAGGTCAAGCTCAAGGACCGGCTGATCACGTTCCTAGATACGCCAGGGCACGCGGCGTTCACGAACATGCGGGCGCGTGGTGCCGACATCACCGATATCATCGTGCTGGTGGTTGCCGCCGATGATGGGGTCATGCCTCAGACAATCGAAGCCATCAACCATGCCAAGGCCGCGAACGCGCCAATGATCGTTGCCATTAACAAGATCGATAAGCCGGGTGCAAATCCGCAAAAAGTTACTGAAGAGCTGATGAAGTACGACCTTGTGCCTGAGGATTATGGTGGTGACACCATCTTCGTCAACATTTCGGCGAAATTTGGGAAGAACATCGACGAACTGCTGGAAATGATCCTGCTTGAGGCGGACGTCCTTGAGCTCAAGGCCAACCCTGACCAGAAGGCCATTGGGACGGTCATTGAGGCCCGGCTGGACAAGGGCCGCGGCCCAGTGGCCACGGTGCTGGTTCAGGAAGGCACACTGCACGTCGGTGACCCAATCGTTGTCGGGCACACCTTTGGTCGCGTGCGGACCATGACCAACGATCATGGTCGCCACGTCAAGGATGCCGTTCCTGCAATGCCAGTCGAGATCACCGGTTTGAATGATGTGCCGCAGTCGGCGGACAAGTTTGTCGTCTTTGACGATGAAAAGACCGCTCGTGCGGCCGGTGAAAAACGGGCTCAGCAGGCGCAGGAAGAAGATCGTCAGCAGACCCACCACGTCACGCTCGACAACCTGTTTGAAACCATGAAGGAAGGTCAACTCAAGGAAGTTGACATTATCATCAAGGCGGATGTCCAGGGTTCCGTTGAGGCGCTGGCCAATAGTCTGAAGAAGATCGACGTCAAGGGCGTGCGGGTGAACATCATTCACCAGGCCGTCGGCGCGATCAACGAAAGCGACGTCACGTTGGCCTCGGCTTCAAATGCGGTCATCATTGGGTTTAACGTGCGGCCAACGCCGCAGGCCAAGGCCCAGGCCGACTCCGAAGACGTGGATATCCGGTTGCACCGGGTCATCTACAAGGCCATCGAGGAAGTTGAATCCGCGATGAAGGGGATGCTGGAGCCAACTTACGAAGAGAAGGTCACCGGCAATATCACCGTGCGTGAGACCATTCCGGTTTCCAAGATTGGGACGGTCGTCGGCGGATACGTCGACAGTGGCTTCATTCGCCGTGATTCCAAGGTCCGTTTGATCCGAGACGGCATCGTGAAGTATGAAGGCGAGCTGGGCTCTTTGCGGCGGTTTAAGGATGATGTGAAGGAAGTCCGGCAGGGCTTCGAACTCGGGCTGACCATCGATGGTTACAACGACATCAAGGTCGATGATCAAATCGAGGCGTACACGATGGAAGAGGTTCCCGTCAAGTAACCTCAGGCCATCCGAAGAGGCTCACATGAAACATCGCATAGGCCGCGTCGAGACTCAGATCCAACGCGAAATTGACGACATTTTGTTAAAAGATGTCAACGATCCGCGGGTTCGGCCAGTCACGATTACCGGCGTGAAGTTGACTGGCGACCTCCAAGAGGCGACCGTCTACTTCAGCATTTTGGCTGACGATCCCAAGGCGCTGGCAGAGGCGCAGACCGGCCTGGATAAGGCCAAGGGCCTGATCCGCAGCGAAGTGGGACAGCGCATCAAGCTGTTCAAGGTGCCAACCTTGACGTTCAAGCAAGATACGTCTGTTCAGTACGGTGCGCACATCGACCAGTTGCTTAATGAAGTGAAACACGAAGGCCTAGAATAAATGGCCATGCGGCTCTCCAGCGATGGAGGGCCGTTTTTTAGTTGGATCTGGCGCGGACTGCGCCAGGCGGATGCATCGGTGCCAGAGGAAATGTATAATAGAAAAAATAAGGCGGTGGCGACTTGAGTCTGATCGAGAAATTATACTTACCCTTTTTTGAAGCGAGTGACTGGCACCAGGCAGTGATGACAACGCAGGGCTGGACGACCATTTTGACCCTGGCTTTGCTCGAGTGCCTCCTGTCAGTGGATAATGCGGTGGTGCTCGCTGCCCAAACCAAGTCCCTACCCGACAAAAAAGATCAGCATCACGCGCTGATCTACGGCATGTGGGGGGGCGTACCTGTTCCGGTTCATCGCCATCGGGCTAGGGACGTACCTCATGAACTTTTGGGGCATTAAAGCCTTAGGCGCGGCCTACCTCGTCTGGATGTCGCTGCATTTCTTTTACGAGCAGCGTCACCCCAAGGATGGGCCCAAACCGCAAACCGTCGCCAAGCCTAAACAAACCCATTTCTGGCGCACCGTGGCCTCAATTGAAGCGCTCGACATCGTGTTTTCCGTTGATTCGATCCTGGCGGCGCTCGCGGTTGATAATAACCCTGTGATCGTGCTGATTGGCGGCTGTCTCGGCATTCTGGCGATGCGCTTTGTCGCCCAGGTCATTACTGATTTCATCACGAAGGTCCCAGAGCTGGAGGTCATGGCCTACGCCTTGATCTTCATCATTGCGGTCAAGCTGGCGCTCAGCCTGCCGCAGATTGGCATTGAGGTGCCGAACTGGGCCTTCTCGGTGATTGTGGCGCTGGCTTTCCTGATCACGTGGCTGATCCACCAGCGGCGTGCCACCCGCAACCAACAGCAGAAGCGAGGAATTTGACATGGATGGAATTTTACCAGTTTATAAGCCGACCGGCATGACGTCGGCGGATGTGGTCAGTAAGCTCCGCTACCTGTTGCAAATGAAAAAAGTCGGCCACTCGGGCACGCTTGATCCCAGTGTTGATGGGGTCTTACCGATTGCCCTGGGCGCGGCCACCAAGGCGGTGCCGGCGCTGATGGCGCTCGGCAAAACGTACATTGGTAAAGCCACGCTGGGGTTTGCGACGGAAACCGAGGACCTCGATGGGGCAGAGGTGGCGCGCGTGAAGCTGACGGCGCCATTTACTGATGAGCAGATCGATCAGGCATTGGTGACACTGACTGGGGACATTACCCAAACGCCGCCGATGTACTCGGCGGTGAAGGTCAACGGCCGCAAGCTTTACCAATACGCGCGCAACGGCCAGACCGTCGAGCGCCCGACGCGCCAGGTGCACGTTTACGCCTTCAAGCGGACCGGGCCGAGCAGGTTCGACGCCGTCACCGGGACGCAAGACTTTCCCTTTGAGGCACAGGTTTCAAAAGGCACATACATTCGGACGCTTGCCGTGGACGTAGGGCGCGCATTGGGCGTCCCAGCGGTCATGGCGCAGTTGACTCGGATCCAAAGCGGGGGGTTCAAACTTGAAGACACGCTGGACTTGCGTGAGCTGACGCGGGAGACCGCACCGGCAGCCGCGCAGGCCCACCTGCGACCAATCGAGTTTGCCTTTCCGCACTTGCCGCTGGTGGCCCTTTCTGCTAGCCAGTGGGACGGGGTCAGAAACGGGCGGGGACTGCCGCTCAGTGTGGCCGTGGCTGATGAGATCGGTCTGACCTACGAAGGCGTCTTCAAGGCCCTTTACCAGAAGGAGGCCGCCGAGTATCGGCCGGCCCTGATGTTCTTAGCCAATGAAGGTATTGGCTGATGTTGATGAGGAGATAATTATGCAAGTGATCGATATTCACCCGCCGCTTGCGGCGGACCAGGTGCCCAGCCAGCCAATCGTGCTGGCTTTGGGCTTTTTTGACGGCGTGCATCGCGGCCATCAGGCGGTGATTGTCGCGGCGCGTGCGGAAGCCGACAAGCGGGGGCTCCCGCTGGCAGTGATGACATTTGACGTTCACCCGGCCATTATTTACCGTGGGGTTCCGGCCAGCTCAGTGAAGTATCTGTCGCCGCGGCCGCGCAAAATCGAACTGATGGCCCACTTTGGCGTTGACCTGCTTTACTTCATTCACTTCACGCCGGCATTTTCCAAACTGCCTCCGCAGGCGTTTGTCGACCAGTATCTGGTCGGCATGAATGCAGTCGTGGTGGTTGCGGGATTTGACTACACGTATGGCAAACGCGACGTCGCGAACATGGTGACACTGCCCGAGTACGCCAAGGGGCGGTTTGAGATGATCACCGTCCCCAAGACAGTTGACGCCGGCCAAAAAGTCTCTTCCACGCGAATTCGCAAGGCTTTGGACGAAGGGGATGTTGATCTGGCCAATCACCTGCTGGGTTATCCCTACCAAACCAGCGGGACGGTGGTGCACGGCGAAGCGCGCGGCCGCACCATCGGCTACCCGACGGCCAACGTCCAGGCACCAGCAGGAGAGCGCATCCCCGGCATTGCGGTGTACACAGTGCGGCTGAAGGTGGATGGTCAGTGGTATCCGGGCATGGCGTCAGTCGGCCGTAACATCACGTTTGGCCCAGGGCGGCCGGTGACGGTGGAGGTCAACTTGTTTGATTTTCACCAAGATATTTACGACGCTCCGGTGCGGGTGTCGTGGCTTCACCGCCTGCGTGGCGACATGATGTTTGATTCCGCGGCGGGTCTGGTGGCTCAGCTTGCGCAAGATGAAAAGGATTCAAAAGTGTTCTTGAAAGGGTTGACGGATTGATGGCTGGGGCGTATGTCCACATTCCCTTCTGCTCTCATATTTGTTACTACTGCAACTTTAACAAGGTGTTTATCGAGGGCCAACCGGTCGATGATTACGTCGACATGCTTATTCGCGAGATGCACCTGGTGATGGCCAGCCACCCCGAGGAAAAAATCGAGACGGTGTATGTAGGCGGCGGTACGCCGACCACACTGACGCCTGACCAGCTTGACCGCCTCATTGGCGGCATTCGCCGTGAGCTGCACTTTGAGCAGGGCGAGTTCACTTTTGAGGCCAACCCCAACGATCTGCTCGAAAAGGACAAGCTGCTGGCGCTGTACGAAAACGGCGTGAACCGCCTATCAATCGGCGTACAGTCCTTTAATGACGAGATTCTCAAGGCCATTGGTCGGACCCATCGAGTCGCCGATGTGTATCAGGCGATTGCCAATGCGCGTGCAGTGGGTTTTGATAACATTTCCATCGACCTGATTTTCCGCCTCCCGAAACAGACGCGTGAGGACTTTTTGGCCAGCCTGCACAAGGCGCTGGCGCTGGACCTGCCGCATTACTCGACCTACTCGCTGATTCTGGAAAAGAAAACGATCTTTTACAACCTGATGCGGTCCGGTCGGCTGCAGCTGCCAAACCAAGACGCCGAAGCCGATATGTACCAGGATGCGATTGATTTAATGGAAAGCACCGGCCGGCATCAGTACGAGATCTCGAATTTTGCCAAACCTGGGTATCAGTGCCAGCACAACCTGCTGTACTGGCGCAACGACCATTACTTCGGCTTTGGGGCCGGGGCCTTTGGTTACATCGGGCGCGATCGCTACCACAATTTTGGCCCGATCAAGCAGTACCTAGATCCGCTCCATGACCATAAGGTGCCGGTGATCGAGCATCATCTGGTGCCGCTGGAGGAGCAGATCGAAGAGGAGATGTTCCTGGGGCTGCGCACCCGCGAAGGTGTGTCCCAAAAGCGCTTTGCCGAACGCTACCACATGACGATCAGTGACGTGTACGGCGATTTGCTGACCAAACTAAGCGACCAACAGCTGGTCACCGTGGCCGGCGATGCGGTGCGCCTGACGAACCAAGGGCAATTTTTGGGCAACGAGGTCTTCCAGCAGTTTTTGCTTGACGATCCGCTGGTTTGAACCGGCCCATCTGGTTCGCATTTTCAGAAAAACGCTTGTCGGCTTCAGTCTTGAGGCCGATTTTTTCGTGAAAACAGCAAAATTAGCAGACCGAGGTTGACTTTGCTAACCGCCATTGGTATATTAAGTATTGTACTTAGCACTCAAATGGTTTTAGTGCTAAAAGAAGGTGGGATTATGTTGACGAAACGCCAACTACTCGTCTTGAAACAGATCATTCGCTCCTATACGGAAACCGGCCAGCCGGTTGGTTCTAAAGCCTTAATGGCGCAGCTGCCGGTTCATGTCAGTTCAGCCACGATTCGCAATGACATGGCGGCACTGGAAGACGAAGGTCTGATCAGAAAGACGCACAGTAGTTCTGGCCGCGTCCCATCGACTAAGGGTTACCGTTACTACTTGGACAACCTCGTCGAGCCGGCCGCGGTCACGCCCAACGAGATTGCTGCGATTCAGCAAGGCTTCGGGGGGCATTTTTACAAGATCGATGAAATTGTCGCCCAAAGCGCGCGCATTTTGTCGAACCTCACAAACTACACCGCGATCACACTGGGGCCTGAGGTCACCAACCTGAAACTCACGGGATTTCGGTTGGTGCCGTTGGGTAATCACCAAGTGATGGCGATCCTGGTCACGAGCAATGGCAACGTTGAAAGTCAGTTGTTTACGCTGCCTCCGGAAGTCGGCTCTGACGAGGTGGAAAAGGCCATTCGCATCATCAATGATGAGTTGGTCGGGTTATCGCTGGGTGAGGTTGCGCAGAAGCTGCAGTCGGAAGTGCCAGGTTTGTTGTTCAAGTACATGACTAGTCCGGACGGGTTTCTCGACCTCTTCGGTAATGTCTTACGCAAGGCCGCTGAGGAGCGCTTCTACGTTGGCGGGCGGCTCAATCTCATGGATTACCTTGGTGATTCCGATGTGGATCAGCTCAAACGTCTGCTGGCGATGATGGATGATGATCAGGGCACCGAGCGTCAGGCGTTCAACACCTTGCTCGGGCCGCTTCATGATTCCCATATCAAGGTCAAGCTCGGCTCGGAGCTTACGCCAGATGTGCTTGAAAATCTGAGCTTGTTGACCGCGAACTACTCAGTCGGTGAGCACGGAACTGGGATGATTGCCCTGATTGGGCCGACCCAGATGCCGTACTCGAAGATGATCGGTTTGCTCGATGCCTTCCGCGAAGAACTCGCAAAACGGCTGACCGATTACTACAATCATTTTGATCAGTGACAGGAGGCATGAATTTGACAGAAAAGCAAACCAAGAAAGAGCAGAAAGCAGCCAAGGCTGAAGCAAAGCCCGAGGCAAAGGCAAAAGCGGCCAAGAAGGAACCCAGCCTGCGCGACGAAATCGCGGCGGAGATGCAAGACGACCTCAAGGAAGAGGTCGAAGATTCCGGCGTGGACGTCGAGGCCCTGAAGAAAGAGCGCGACGAGCTGGAGGACAAATACCTGCGCGCCGCGGCCGAAATCAATAACATGAACAAGCGCTTCAATAAGGAGCGCGAGGACATGGCCAAGTACGATGGGCAGAAGCTGGCGACAGCCGTGCTGCCGGTCTTGGATAATCTTGAGCGGGCCTTGGCGACTGAGGTCAAGGATGACGGTGCGCAATCGCTGAAGAAGGGGGTCGAGATGGTTTACAGCCACCTTGACAATGCCCTCAAGGAGAATGGGGTCACCGAAATTGAGGCGACCGGGAAGTTCGATCCGAACTTGCAGCAAGCGGTGCAAACCGTTCCCGCAGACAAGGACCACGCGAAGGATACGGTGGTCCAGGTTCTGCAAAAGGGTTACAAGCTCAAGGATCGGGTCCTTCGGCCAGCGATGGTCGTCGTTGCAAATTAGCTAAATAAAAACTGTTAAAAGAAGGGATTTTACAATGAGTAAAGTTATTGGGATTGACTTAGGGACCACGAACTCTGCGGTCGCTGTGCTTGAAGGTGGCCAGCCGAAGATCATCACCAACCCAGAAGGCAACCGCACCACGCCTTCTGTCGTGGCGTTTAAAGACGGCGAAATTCAGGTCGGCGAAGTCGCCAAGCGGCAAGCCATCACGAACCCGGACACCATCACTTCAATCAAGCGTCACATGGGTGAGGCCGGCTACAAGGTCAAGGTCGGCGACAAGGAGTACACGCCTCAGGAAATTTCTGCGATGATCCTGCAATACATCAAGAAGTTCTCTGAAGACTACTTGGGTGAAGAGGTTACTGACGCGGTCATCACCGTGCCTGCTTACTTTAACGACTCACAGCGTCAAGCGACCAAGGATGCCGGCAAGATCGCCGGCCTGAATGTTTCCCGAATCGTCAATGAACCAACCGCTTCTGCCTTGGCTTATGGCTTGGACAAAGGTGACAAGGACGAAAAGGTGCTGGTTTACGACCTTGGCGGTGGGACCTTTGATGTTTCTATCCTGCAACTCGGCGATGGCGTCTTTGAAGTGCTTTCCACCAATGGTGATACCCACTTGGGCGGCGATGACTTTGATAACAAGATCATCGACTGGCTGGTCAGTGAGTTCAAGAAGGACAACAACATCGACTTGTCTAAGGACAAGATGGCGATGCAGCGCCTGAAGGATGCCGCTGAAAAGGCCAAGAAGGATCTCTCGGGCGTTTCTCAGACCCAGATTTCCTTGCCATTTATTTCCGCTGGCGCCAACGGCCCGCTGCACTTGGAACGGACACTGACTCGCGCGCAGTTTGACCAAATGACTGCTGACCTGGTTGCCAAGACTAAGGTCCCAGTCGATAATGCGATGAAGGATGCCGGTCTGTCCAACTCGGACATCGACAAGGTCATCCTCAACGGTGGGTCCACGCGGATCCCGGCCGTTCAGGAAGCGGTTAAGGAGTGGACCGGCAAGGAACCGGACCACAGCATTAACCCTGACGAAGCCGTTGCGCTTGGCGCTGCCATTCAGGGTGGGGTCATTTCCGGCGATGTCAAAGACGTTGTGCTGCTCGATGTTACGCCACTTTCTCTGGGCATTGAAACCATGGGCGGCGTGTTCACTAAGCTGATTGACCGCAACACGACGATCCCGACTTCCAAGAGCCAGGTCTTCTCAACGGCTGCTGATAACCAGCCAGCTGTTGACATTCATGTCCTTCAAGGCGAGCGGCCAATGGCTGCGGACAACAAGACGCTGGGTCGCTTCCAGCTGACTGACATTCCGGCGGCGCCGCGTGGTGTTCCTCAGATCGAAGTTAAGTTTGACATTGATAAGAACGGCATTGTGCAAGTCTCCGCTAAGGATCTTGGCACTGGCAAGTCCCAGAACATCACGATCAAGAGTTCGTCAGGTCTGTCCGACGAAGAAATCGATCGCATGATGAAGGAAGCCAAGGAAAACGAGGAAGCCGACAAGAAGCGCAAGGAAGAAGTCGACCTCAAGAACGACGTTGACCAGCTGATTTTCCAGACCGACAAGACCTTAAAGGATCTCAAGGGCAAGGTCTCCGATGACGAAATCAAGAAGGCGCAAGACGCCGAGGATGCCTTGAAGAAGGCTCAGCAAGAAAACAATATCGAAGACATGAAGACCAAGCGCGATGACCTCAACAAGATCGTGCAGGATCTGACGGTCAAGCTCTACGAACAAGCCCAGAAGGAACAGCAGGCAAAGGGCGCCGCACAAGGTAGCGCGGCCTCTGGTAGTACTGGCGCTGCCGACAAGGGCGACGACGGTAAGACCTTCGATGGCGAATACAAGGACGTCAACGACGACAAGAAGTAACCGTCTGTCCGTGAGAAAAGCCAAGGCCAGCTGGCTTTGGCTTTTTGTTTGGTGAGGCAGTTTTGCGTGCTTCACTGATAATATGGTATCCTGAATAAGCTTTTTTGGGCGCAAGTACCCAATTCAAGGAGGCAACAATGGCAGACAAGGATTATTACGAAACACTCGGTGTCGCCCGGGATGCCAGCGATGACGAGATCAGGAAGGCCTTTCGACAGCTTTCTAAAAAATATCACCCGGACATCAACCATGCCCCGGGGGCCGAGCAAAAATTTAAGGAAATCAATGAAGCCTATCAGGTCCTTTCCGACCCGCAAAAGCGTGCGGCTTATGATCAGTACGGTTCGGCCGATGGCGCTCAAGGCGGCTTTGGTGGCCAAGGCGGGTTCGGCGGTCAGGGCTTCTCCAACTTTGGCGGTGGCAGTGCCCAAGGTTTCGGCGGGTTCGATGACATTTTCAGTCAGTTCTTCGGCGGCGGCCAAGGGGGCGGCGCTCGCAGCGCGACTTCACCGCAGCAAGGCGCCGACCTGCAGTATCGCATGGATCTGACGTTTGAAGAAGCGGTGTTCGGGAAGGACACCAAGATCTCGTATGACCGCGAAGCCGTGTGCCACACCTGCAATGGTTCGGGCGCCAAGCCTGGGACTAGTCCAGTCACTTGCTCCAAGTGCCACGGCTCGGGCTACATTCAGGTGCAGCGCAACACGCCGCTTGGCGCGATGATGACGCGCGAAGTCTGCGACGTGTGCCACGGCACTGGCAAGGAGATCAAGGAGAAGTGCCCGACTTGCCACGGCACTGGTCACGAGAAGCAGCGTCACACCATTGATGTGACAGTTCCCGGCGGTGTTGAAGACGGCCAGCAGATTCGGCTGCATGGCGCCGGCGAAGCTGGTCAAAACAACGGCCCTTACGGGGACTTGTTCATCGTTTTCCGGGTGGCGTCAAGCAGCAAGTACGACCGCGACGGCACGACCATTTACTACAAACTGCCGATCAGCTTTGCGCAGGCCGCCCTTGGTGACAACATTAAGGTCGACACGGTGCACGGTCCGGTCGAGTTGAAGATCCCAGCCGGTACGCAAACCGAAAGCAAGTTCCGGTTGCGCGGCAAGGGGGCTCCGAACCCGAACAGGCCAAATGCGGGTTACGGTGATCAAATTGTCACCGTGACAGTTAAGACGCCGAAGAGCCTGAATTCGAAGCAAAAGGATGCCCTGATGGCCTTTGCGGCTGCGAGCGGCGAGGATGTGACGCCGCACGAAGGCTCGCTTTTCGACCGCGTCAAGGACGCATTCAAAAACAAGTAGCCACTTTGAAACCGCTCGTGATGGGCGGTTTCTTTTTGGCTTGGGGCGGCAGCTGGTTTGAGTCGAACGTTGCCGCTTGCTATAATAGATTGACAAGCAATTTACAGAAAGTGGGCACTTATGGCTGACATCGATATTCAGGCGTTGCGTGAACGCCAGAAGCACATTCGCAATTTTTCTATCGTGGCGCACATTGACCACGGCAAGTCGACCCTGGCCGATCGTATCTTGGAGCTGACGGATACGATCGCTAAGCGCGACATGCAGGCGCAAGTCCTCGATGACATGCCGCTGGAGCGGGAACGCGGCATCACCATCAAGCTGAACGCCGTCGAATTGCACTACAAGGCCAAGGACGGCGAGACCTACATCTTCCATCTGATCGATACGCCGGGCCACGTGGACTTTTCATACGAGGTCAGCCGCAGTTTGGCCGCCTGCGAAGGGGCACTGCTGCTGGTGGATGCCGCCCAAGGCGTTGAGGCCCAGACGCTGGCCAACGTTTACCTGGCGCTCGATGACGACCTGGAGATCGTGCCAATCATCAATAAGGTCGACTTGCCTAGTGCGCAGCCAGAAGTGGTCAAGGAAGAAATTGAGGAAATGATCGGCCTTGACGCTTCGGACGCAATTTTGACCTCGGCCAAAACCGGGCTTGGCGTACCTGAGGTCCTCGAGCGGATCGTGTCTGACATCCCGGCCCCGAGTGGCGACCTTGACAAGCCGCTGAAGGCGCTGATTTTTGACTCGGTCTACGATTCGTACCGCGGCGTGGTGCTGGCAGTCCGAATCGAGGATGGCATTGTGCAGGTCGGCGATACCATCGAACTGATGAGCAACAAGAAGCGCTACGAGGTCACCGAGGTCGGCGTGATGTCGCCCAAGGCCGTGCAAAAGGACTACCTGATGGTCGGCGACGTGGGTTACATTACGGCGGCCATCAAGACCATCCAAGACACGCGCGTCGGGGATACCGTCACGCTTGCGGATAATCCGGCAGATAAGCCGCTCGATGGGTTCCGGCAGATCACCCCAATGGTTTATTCGGGGCTGTTCCCGGTTGACAATGCCAAGTTCAACGACTTGCGCGAGGCCCTGGAAAAGCTGCAACTAAATGATGCGGCGCTGGAGTTTGAGCCTGAAACGTCGCAGGCGCTCGGATTTGGGTTCCGCGTTGGGTTCCTGGGACTGCTGCACATGGACGTGGTGCAGGAGCGGCTGGAACGCGACTTTGACTTGGATCTGATCATGACGGCGCCGAGTGTGGACTATCAGGTCGACAAAACGGATGGGACGACGATCACCATTGATAACCCGGCGGAATTGCCGGATTCCAGTGAGGTCAAGGAAATCCGCGAGCCATACGTCAAGGCCAGCATCATGGTGCCGAACGATTACGTTGGCCCCGTCATGGAAATTGCCCAGCGCAAGCGTGGCGAGTTTGTCACGATGGATTACCTTGATAAGTACCGCGTCAACGTGATTTACAACCTGCCGCTGTCGGAAATCATCTACGACTTTTTCGACCAGCTGAAGTCCTCGACTAAGGGGTACGCGAGTCTGGATTACGAGGTCACCGGCTACCGGGCGTCGGACCTGGTCAAAATGGACATCCTGCTCAACGGCGATCCGGTCGACGCGCTTTCCAGCATCGTGCACAAGGACTTTGCCTACGACCGCGGCCGGGCCATCGTGGCTAAGCTGAAGGAGACCATTCCGCGGCAGCAATTCGAGGTGCCGATTCAGGCGGCAATCGGGACCAAAATCATCGCGCGCAGCACGGTCAAGGCATACCGCAAGAACGTTCTGGCAAAGTGCTACGGCGGCGACATCACCCGTAAGCGTAAGCTGCTGGAAAAGCAGAAGGCTGGCAAGAAGCGCATGAAGGCGGTAGGCTCGGTCGAAGTCCCGCAGAAAGCGTTCATGAGCATTCTCAAAATGAACGAGGACGACAGCAAGGGCAAGTAGCCTTGTGGCCGCATCAAGTATCCAGGTCCCGGTGGCTTGGGTGCTTTTTTTGGTGGTCCAAGATTTTGAGCCGGCCCTGCTCGGCCAGCAGTTCAGGGTAAACGGGACTAAAGCGAAATGCGGCGATAGAGATGAACAGTAACGTACGCGTCGCAGATATGTTGGTGCGGTTAATGGCAGGTGAACCGCTCGGCCTTTCCGTCGATGATGGCGTCTTTGTACGCACCTTTCAACGGGATCTGGCGACGATACGCCCGGCACTGGCGGCGCGGTCGGCCGGGAAACTGGTCGAAACCAAAGCGCATCATTGGCGCCTTGTGCTGCAAGGAGAAAGGGAAAACCTTCCTTTGATCAGTGGCATTTCCTCAATTTTGCTGGGTTCGCGGTCTTTGACTACCGCGGAAATGACCGAGGCCTTGACGTTTGTTCAGGCGCGGCTGAGCCCTGATGAATCTCATACTGTCAACACTTGGCTCACGCAGGAAAAAGAGGACTATCGGCCGATTGCGCAGGCTCAACCGTTGATTGCCAAGCTGGATGAAGCAATCGCGAGTCGCCAGCGGTTGACGTTCACCTACCAAAGTCCGGGTCAATCTGATTAAACGGTGTTCGCCGGTCGGCTTGTGACCATGTATTTTGAACGTTTCTACTTTTATGTGGCCATGTTTGTACGGGAGCAGAATCGTGATCAGTTGTTTCGACTGGATCGAATCCATTAGATTTTGACCGAAGAGAATGGGGAAAGTTGGTTCATGCGCGGCAATTTTCACTGCAGGAACACGACGACGCGGGCTGCAATTCAGCATCCTGAGGCTGGTGTCAGCACGGCCAGCCACCGCTCAGGCAGGACTATGATACGCTGAGTCAGGCTCAGAAGGCGGCTACTGAGACCCAGGAGGCGCAGGTCACCGCTGCCAAACTCGTTCGGGATGAGAGCTATAATGCCGCGCTCGCTCAAGTCGGCCGGCCTCAGTACCACCGCAGCTGCCAAGCGATCCGCTGGCCAGGCCAGCCTGCCAAAGACCGGTGAGGCGCCTCGACCACTGGGTTACTTGTAATGCTCGGTGCGACCATCATCGCGTTGCTTGGCACGATCACGATGCGCAAGCGGCGTCGGGCGTAGCTGATTCTCGGCTGCTTCGCGTTTTCGCAGAATAAAAAAGGGACCTGGTTCAGCAAAGGCAGATTTGCTGGACCGGGTCCTATTTGATTGGGCTAAGCCTTGCCGCGTAACGGCGGGAAGATCACATGAAATGACTCGAGCACGACCATTGCTGTGGCCGGATCAAACACTAACCCTGAAGCATGGTAGTCTTTTGCAAAGAAAGTCTCGTGAACCCGGCGCCAGTAGCGCAAAGTCCGATCGCCTTCGCCCTCACGATAGGCGTGGGCGTCGTCCACCGCCGAAAATGAGCGAATCTCGACGCGATCCGTGTAAGTCAACGCCACCGGCTCACCATGACCATTAAGTACGATGTCAAAGCTGCCCTGTTGGGGCAGCGGGTCGCCCGCCTTGGCGTAGAGTTCAAAGCCGCTGCTGGTGGCCGTTTTTTTGCCCGCCAGCACCAATGCGGCCAGTTCGTCTTGTTCCTGCGGGGTACTGCCCATTGCGTAGGCGCTGTTTAGCTGCGTGTCGGCCGGAATGGCGCCGGCTTCAAGGGCTTGCTGAAAAAAGTGGGCAATTTTATCCATCATCGACTCCTAAAAAAAGCGCCTGCCAAGGCTGGCAAGCGCGAATCAGTTTTGCGTTAGAACGTTTCCTTGTCGGCTTTCGACAGCGTTTCGGTTGGCATGGTCAAACCCATGTGATCGGCCAGGGTGCGCTTGGCATCGTCCCGGGTCTTGATCTTGTCCATGTTCCAGACGATGTTTCCAATTTCACCGCCAGCAAAATCGAACTCTTCACTGTAGATGTAGCCTTCCTCAGACTTGCCTTCGCGGGCTTTCGTCAGAGCAGCAGCCAGGGAACGCGAGTAGTCGATGTTCGTCAACTTTGGGAGTTCCTTCGGGGTGACAAACCCCTGATCGTTCATCGCTTTTTCGGCGGTTGCAACATCCTCGTCTGGGATGTCGACAACGATCTTGGTTGCCTTTTTAACTGTGTTTTCTGCCATAATATTTCTCTCCATTTCGTTTCAGTCGCTGATCGAAGTTGGGCTGAGATTCTTATAACACTTTGATTATACCACGCTTTCATGACTGGCTTCCATAATCCTCAGGGCAGGGACCGCGAAAGTCTGATATACTATTGCGGTTAGAAAGGAAGACGACGATGGCACATTACCTTTGGCAAGAGGCCGCACAACCAAGCGCAGAAGAGACCAAGCAGGTGGCGGAGACACTATCAGTGCCGCCATTTTTGGCGCGGCTGCTGATTCAGCGCGGGATCACCGATCAGGCAGCCTACGATGCGTTCTGCACGCCGGACCTGAGTCGGTTGAACGATCCGTTTGCGTTGCATGACATGCAAAAGGCGGTCGACCGCATCAAGCAGGCCATCACCCAGCAGGAAAAAATTACGATTTACGGTGATTATGACGTCGACGGGTTGACTGCCACGTCAATTATGAAGGACACGCTGGTGAATTCGCTTGGTGCCGACAACGTTGAGACGTTCATCCCGGATCGATTCACGGACGGCTACGGCCCCAACGCCGAGGTCTACGACTATTTGCGGAAAAACGGGACCCAGCTGGTGATCACCGTCGACAATGGGGTGGGTGGCGCAAGCGTCATCGATCAGGCCATGGCGGCGGGGATGGACGTGGTCGTCACCGATCACCACGAGCTACCGCAGGTCCTGCCAAAAGCTGTCGCGGTGGTCCATCCGCGGCATCCTGACGGCCATTATCCATTCAACGATTTGTCCGGCGCCGGGGTTGCCTTCAAGGTGGCCAGCGCGTTGTTGGGCGAGCCGGCGACGGATTGCTTGGATCTGGCCGCCTTGGGGACGGTTGCCGACATTGTCAGCATGACCGGAGAAAATCGACTGATCGTCCAGATGGGCCTGCAGATGATCCATCAGCAGCAGCGCCCAGGGATCAACGCGCTGATCAAGGTCGCGGATCTTGACCCGGAGAAGGTGGATGAAACCTCGATTGGATTCGGAATCGGTCCGCGGCTGAACGCACTGGGCCGACTGGGTGATGCAAATCCTGGGGTCACCCTGCTGACGACGTTTGACGACGACGAGGCCGATAAACTGGCCGCTAACGTCAATGAACTGAATCAGAAGCGGCAAGCCCTGGTGGCCAAAATCTCGCAAGAGGCGCTGACCATTGCGCAAAGTCCTGAGAACCAGGCGAAGAAGACCCTGATTGTCGCCCATGCCGGCTGGCATGAAGGGGTGCTGGGCATTGTGGCCTCACACCTGGTCGAAGCAACCGGCAAGCCGACCCTGGTCCTCAACATTGCGAAGGACGGGCAAACCGCGAAAGGGTCAGGGCGGTCAGTCCCGGCATACAACCTGTTCAAGGCACTGGATGCCGCGCGCGACCAGATGACCCATTTTGGCGGGCACGCGATGGCGGCCGGCCTGACCGTTCCAGTGGCCAACATTCCGGCGCTGCACGCGGCGATGGAGCAGGCCGCAGCAGTGGCCCTCAAGGATGCGCCGAAGCCGACCCTGGCCATCAGCGGCCGGCTGGAAGCCAGCGACATCAGCCTGGACAACTATCACCTGATGCGTAAGCTCGCGCCGTTTGGCCCAGGCAATGAGGAGCCGACGTTCGTTTACGTGCCTAAGCAGGTGACGGACGTCCAGCAAATGGGCAAAACCAAAGCGCACCTGCGTTTTTCGGCTGACGGGCAAAAGGTCGTCGCGTTCAACCGCGGCGGGGATGCCCCGTCACTGACGGCGGCCAGCCAAGTCAAGCTGGCACTGCGCATGGATGAGAACACCTGGCAGAACCGGACCAGCCTGCAGCTGCGCCTCGTGGACTGGGAGCTGAAACAACCCAGCGTGATCGACATGCGGCTGCCAGTGGCCAGTGCCGAGCAGTTTCGCGGCGCGTATAATTACGTGTTCTTTGACCCCAAGCGCAAGCAGGCCATGACTGCGACCTTTATGTTTGGGGGCCCGGTGATGATGGCGCAGGCCGTGACGACGCCGCTCGCCAATGCGGTGTTGGTTGATCTGCCGCCTGATGAGGCCACCTTAAACACGTTGATGACGCACGTTCAGCTGCCGGTGCGAGTCGTCTTTACGGCTCAGGCTGCAGAGCTGGTCGCCGTGCCGAATCGGCAAGAGTGTGGCAGTGTGCTGCATTTTCTGGCGGCCAACCCCGGGTTTGACAAGCATCACCTGCCAGCGGCGGCCAAACAGGTGCATTTGACGATTCGTCAAGTGATTTTAGCCGTACAGGTGTTTTTTGAGTTGGGATTTGTTAAAATAGACGGGTCCCAAATTACCGTCACTGCGCATCCAGCTAAGAGAGCCTTGCAGGAAAGTGTCGCCTACCAGCGGCAGACGGCGTTTTTGAAGCTGGCACACTGGTTGCAAACCGCGAGTCGCCCCGCACTTGAGGCATGGCTGACGGCAAAGAAATGAGGAATTGGATCAATGACGATCAATTATAAAGATTACATCGCAAGTGTCCCGGACTTCCCTGAGCCTGGGATCATCTATCGCGACATTTCGCCTCTAATGGCAGACGGCAAGGCATACGCCGCAGCAACGGACGAACTGGTCGCTTACGCCAAAGATAAGCAGGTTGAAATGGTCGTTGGCCCCGAGGCCCGCGGCTTCATCGTCGGGTGCCCGGTGGCCTACAAGCTCGGGGTCGGTTTCGCACCGGCTCGGAAAAAGGGCAAACTGCCGCGACCGACTGTGAGCGCCTCTTACAACTTGGAGTACGGCAGTGAAACGCTGTACCTGCATAAGGATGCCGTCAAACCTGGCCAGCGCGTGCTGGTAGTCGATGACCTTCTGGCCACTGGGGGTACCATCTCGGCGACAATTTCACTGGTTGAAAAACTGGGTGGCATTGTCGTGGGAACGGCTTTCATCGTCGAGCTGGAGGACCTGCACGGCCGCGATAAGCTGAAGGGTTACGATATGATGACCCTGACGACTTATAAAGGGGCTTAACAAGCGGGAGGGTGCGAGCAGTCGCGCTCTTTTTTTGCAGCCGGTTTGCTTTTATTGCTCGGTCGGAATCGTTACAATGAAACCGGAGGCACGCCATGAGTAAGAAGAAAAAAGAGGACAAGACGCTGGTCGAGAAAATGCTCGACAAGCAAAATGTCGCCTATAAACAATACGAATTTCCCACGCATGAGGCCGGGGACGTGGCGCAGTTGAGTGTGGACCATCTGGCAGTGCCGGAGCATCTGATCTACAAGACCCTGGCGCTGACCGGCAATAAAACTGGCCCGCTGATTGCGGTCGTGCCGCTGGATATGCACGTCGACTACAAGAAACTGGCCAAGGCTTCAGGCAACAAGAAGGTCGGCATGGTGCCACTGAAAGACCTGGTCAAAACGACAGGCTACGAGCACGGCGCCAACACCCCGATCGGCATCCACGCGCGGCACCGCTACCCGATCTTCATTGGGGAAGAAGCCCTGAAGCAGCCGGAGATCATTGTCAGTTCAGGAAAAATCGGCCGCTCTGTGGGCATCGCCCCTAAGGCCCTAGCCAAAGTGGTCTCAGCGACGTTTGCCGCGATCACCAGCCCCGAGGAACAGGAGGAATAACATGTTTTCAGCCAATCACAGTCGCTTCGCCACTTATGGTGTTATTGCCAAGCTGCCAGGTGAGATCATTGATTCAATTTGGATGATCATCGATCAGGACCTCACCGGCGTGGTCCCACTAGGTAATATACTGCGGTTTGATCTGCTCAACACGAAAGGGAAGCTGACCGTGGCCTTTTCGGAAAAGGGCGGCGACACGCAACTGGCCATTGACCTGCCGTTTGATTATGATGCGAGTTTTCTCGACACGGTCATGGCGTACGACGACGGTGAGAATCAAACGATCCTCCTGCCCGAGGAAGGGCATCAGCAGTAGTCGGCGAAGACCGAAAAAGCGTCCAGAAGCCTCTGGACGCTTTTTGTCACTCGCGGGTGCCGCTGGGCCACACCTGCGAGTTAGAATGCTGGCACGTTGATCTGCTCAAATGCAGTATTGATTTGCTCACGGGCGGATTGCTGCTGCTGCAGTGCCGTCGCAAACTGATGGTGATCCACGTGATCCGGCTGTATCGCTTCCAGCATGTCGATCACGGCTTCACGAATGCCTTTCAGCCCGTTGACCAACAGCTGGTTGAAGCGTTCATACCCTGAAGGGGCAGGCACCGCGGCGCACTGATCCACGAAACGATCGAACCGAATAATGTTTTTAGTGAAGTACAAGTGAATGCGCTCGAAGTTCTCGCTGGCGAGGCAGTTGCCTTTTTCGATGTTACTGCAGGTGTGCGCGTATTCCTTGAATACGGTTTCAAAAACCAATAAACGTTCGAGTTCTTGATTGACGCACTGAACATAATCCTGTGTTTGCATAGTGATGCCCCCTTAGCTTGTTAATTAACCTACAATCCGATGGTATCACTCAAAAAACTAATAATCAACATAATTGTGTACCTATAATTAAAAAATCAACGTTATTAATTGAATTAGTCAACTATCTGTTTCGAAAATTGGTAAACTAACAGCAGCACGCCGGCGATGGGGCTTTGAAACAGCCAGTCAGCGTGATCCTAGGAGGTAGCTTGATGGAAGAGAAACAATTGCGTGCCTTGATCGCAGATGCGGCTGATTCGGTGGTCGCGAATGAGTTCACCGAAACTCAGATTCAGTCTCGGGCGGCAGAGTGGCAAAAGGCGGTACCGAACGCGACCTTAGCTGAAGCGACGACCTATGTGCTGGCGGAAAACCGGGCGTTCACGGAAGCACTGTTGGCGCAGGTGCTGGCCAAGATGACCAAGTCCGCACAGGATTGATGCGCCCATCACGTTGAATCGTGTTTGGGCAAAAAAAACGCCACAACCCCAGAAAAGGCGTTGCGACGGACTTTTGATTAAGGAGAGTACAGGATTTGAACCTGCGCGCCGGTGTGAACCGGTTCGCCGGATTTCGAGTCCGGTGCATTACCACTCTGCCAACTCTCCATGTGGTAAACTATTTGCAGAACGTTATTTAGTATAGCAAATGTTTAGTTTTTTGCAAATAGCCTGAGCAAGTTTTGTGATTAAAGTTGAAGCTCGTATACTGAATGTATTCTTACTAAGGATTGGTCAAGATGAAACCTTCTGTCATTAAACTGATTGGCTTGTACAGCTTGCTGTATGCCGTTTTTACCGTCGTGGTGCTGCTGTGGGCGAGTTTGACCGCCCTGCGCTCCGGCTTTAGCTTTCCGGCAGTGGGGCGCCTGATGATGCTGTGGGAGCCGCGGTGGTGGCTGAGTGTGATCGGGATCGCCTTGCATGTGCTGGCCTACCTGAAGGCTCTGAGGCGGCCCCGGCTTCTGCTCGGCAACCTTCTTTGCATCTGGGCGTTTGTCGCCTACGCGCTGGTGCCAAATTACAGCTTGTACCTGGCAATCATGCAGCTGGCTGGCGTGTTTATCATCATGACCTATCACCGGCCAGAACCGGCTGCAGTCGAGGAGTGAACAGTATGAGTTTATTTAAGAAAAAACAGCCCGACACGCCGCAGCTGCCGCAGTCATACGACTTTGCTAAAATGGTCAAGAACGCTCGGGAACAAGATCCGAGCCGCTTCGCCAAGCTTCAGGCCACGTTTGGACACCTGAAAAAAACGCCACATCATCATCAGGAGGGAGAACGATGAAAAAAGTTTTCGGCGGGATCGCCGCAGTCCTTGTCGTGATTATCGGCTTTTGGGGCTACAATTACTGGCGCACGACCTATCAAACCACGACCGCATACGCCAAAGTGACCACGGTCACCAAGAAAAAAGCGGTCGAAAACGGTAAGGACTACAAGGTCAACGGTCAGCAGTATTATTATTACGACTACGACCTGACCTGGGTCACGGCCAGTGGGGACACTCGCGATTTGGGCTACGAGACCAAGCAGGCCCCTGATGGGCCAATGCCGTATGCCCAGGGCCAATACCTGACCGCCAAGATCTCGCAAAAGCGCGTCGTGGCAGGGCCAAGTTTGATCGATGCCGCCAAGCTGCCTGCCAGCGTGAAGGCCAAACTGAATTAGTCAAAATGCCGATCCGGCCATCGGCATTTTTCTTTGACTTCGACGTCTTCTGGCCGGGACACTTTTCCTTGTCGCGGTAGTAGTTTAAGATATACGAGTAATGAAAGATAAACTAATTAATTGGCTCACGCAGAGCACTACGGTTATGGCTGCCCGGGGGCTGCTGGGCGCGGTGCTGAAAGTTGGCGACTGTGCGGGGCTGGTGGTTGAAACCGAGGCTTACTTAGGCGTATCTGACCGTGCCGCGCACGCGTTTGGCGGGCGGCGCACGAAAACCAACGAGGCGTTGTACGGGCCGGCCGGGACGGTTTACGTCTACCAGATGCGGCAGTACTGCCTACTCAATGTGGTCACGCAACCAGCGACGATTCCGCAGTGTGTGTTGATTCGGGCGGTTGAACCCATTGCCGGTGTGGCCGCAATGGCGATGCGGCGAGGGCGCAGCGGACCGGCAATGACGTCCGGCCCTGGCAAGCTGTGTCAAGCGTTTGGCATCACCCTGGCGGACAACAATCGGGCCGTGAATCAGGGGCGGGTCCAGCTCATCTGGCCGGGGCGCACGCCGGCCTTGATCAGGGCGACGCCGCGGATTGGGGTTCCGAACAAGGGAACAGCGACAACGGCCGCGTTGCGCTTTTTCGTTGCTGGCAACGCGAATGTCTCAGATATGAAGAAAAGGGCAATTGACCCTAACGGAGGATGGCAATGAAGCAGACCGAGAACATGCTGGACTATATCGGCGATAAGATCGACGCGATGGATTTCGATGGGGACCTGGACCTGAACTGGGACAAGGAAGCACGCGTTTTTGAAGTGGAGCTGACCATGACGGTCGAAGCGGCAAAGGGTTATGAGGTCGAGGACCAGGACGGCCAAACCATCGACGACGGTGAGATCGACTATTCCGATGCCATTTTGTTTTACGATGCAACGCGCCTAAATGGTGACGACTACAAGGACAACTATCTGGCCGTGTTTGGGTTCCAAGGTAAGCAAGGCATCGCGAAGGCCACCGTCGATGCTGTGTTTGCTTACCTGCAGGACCTGCTTGATGATGGCCAATCCGACCTCATGGACTTTGTTGACGGCACTTCGGACGCGGACACTTTTGAGCTTCACTTTGATGACGCGAAGTATCAAACCGCCTATGCGAAGCAGCCGGAAGCGGCGCGGCACCAATTACTGCCGTACCCCCAGTATTAGGAGGTCTGCATGGATCAGTGGGTTGAATTCGCGATCGAAACCAGCAGTGAGGCAGTGGATGCCGTTGCCAATTTTTTAATGGCCGAAGGGGCTGACGGCGTTCAAATTGAGGACGCGGCAGACTTTCAAGGCGGCCAAACGACCAATGCGCGCGGGGGGTGGTTTGATCCCGTCAGCATCCCTCATCGGCAAAGCGGCGCGAAGGTCAGTGGTTATTTTGATGGGCGCCGCCACCCGGCGGAGTTGGTCGCCACGCTCCAGGCGCGGGTGGCTCAGCTGCCTAGTTTTGGGCTGGCGGAGGGCCCGGGCACGGTCACGGCGCACGCGCTGGCACAAGAAAGCTGGGCGAACGAGTGGAAAAAGTACTACCACCCGCTGCGCATCACCCGCTTTTTGACCATCGTGCCCGCCTGGCTGGATTATCAACCGCAGCAGTCTGGGGAACTGGTGATGCGGCTAGACCCGGACATGGCCTTTGGGACTGGCAGTCACCCGACGACCGCACTGATGCTGCGGCTGCTTGAAAGTCAGATTCGCGGCGGCGAAACCATGATCGATGTGGGTACTGGCTCCGGCATCCTGGCTTTGGGCGCGCGCATGCTGGGTGCCAAGCACGTGTTAGCGACAGATGTTGACGAGGCGGCAGTTGCCAATGCCAAGGCGAACTTGGCCCTTAACGACATTGATGGCATTGAGGTCGTGGCCAATGATTTACTCAAGGGAATCGAGACGCGCGTTGACATGGTCGCCGCTAACATTCTGGCCGACGTGCTGACGCCTTTGATCCCGCAAGTGCCGTCTGTCCTCAAGCCTCATGGCCGGTTGCTGTTATCTGGGGTTTATCACGACAAGGTGGCGGCGATTGACCAGACGCTTAACGAGAACGGCCTGCGCGTGTTGGCGCAGGCCCGGCTGGGCGACTGGGTCGCGCTTGTGGCCGGCCTGGCAGCGGAGGCGGACGAATGAACCGGTTTTTCACCGCGCGCGCGTTGCACGCAGACACTGTGATCGACCTTGAGCCAGCCATTCAAAAGCACGCGATCCAGGTCCTACGGCTGAGTGAGGGCGACCAGCTTGAGTTGGTCGGGCCCGAAGCCCTGCCGCACCTGGCCACGATTCTTACCGCTGCACCGCTGCGAGTGCAAGTGGGCGCAGCGCTGACTCGGCGCACTGAGCTGCCGGTCGCTGTGCACCTGATCTGCGGCATTCCCAAGGGCGAAAAAGCTGAGCTGATTGTTCAAAAAGCGACGGAGCTGGGGGCCGCAGCAATTAGTTTTTTCAATAGTCAATGGGCCACGGCCAAGTGGGCGCCAAACCGCGTGGTGAAAAAGCTTGAACGCTTTCAAGCCATCGCGCAGGGTGCCGCCGAGCAGTCACACCGGAGTGTTGTCCCAAGCATTGATGTGGTAACATTGAACGAAATGACAAAGCTTCACGCCGATGCGAGACTGATCGCGTACGAGGAAAGTGCCAAAGCGGGGGAAACCGCCGCACTGGTTGCGGCGATGGCCCGGCGGCCGCAGTCGCTGATCGCCGTGTTTGGCCCGGAAGGCGGCCTGAGTCCGGTGGAGGTCAGCACGTTGCAAAGCGCTGGCTACGTTCCGGTCGGCCTGGGTCCGCGGATCCTGCGAACCGAAACTGCGCCATTATATCTGCTCAGCGCGGTATCTGTGCTCAGCGAATTGCAGGGAGATTAGAATGAGTAAAGTCAAAGCCTGGTTGAAGACGCCTTCAGCCATGATTATTTTGCTAAGTGTGATCGCGACAATGGTCCTGCCATGGGGCTTCACTTTGCTGCACGTTCATGTGGCCGTGCGCGTCCTGATCCTGTGGATCATCATTAACATGGGGCTGTGCCTCTGGTTTGGCCGCCTTATGAGCAAGCACCACCTGCAGTGGTGGCTGACGTTGGTCCTGCCGGCGCTGTTTGCGCTGATGGTGTTTATTCGCTTTGCCAACTATGGCTACTGGTTTGTGCCGGTATACTGGCTGTTGACCATGCTGGCTTGGACGCGCGACTAGTTTTTTTCTGCAAAGTCGGTATAATCAATCATAAGAAACTCTGCAAAAGCACGTTTCAGACGTGCTTTTTTGGTCACTACGGGCGGCTGCTGACACGCTCCGGCTGCGCGCGAGAAAGGGGACTATCATGGCAGAAGAACCAGAACTGACGCAAGAGCAAGTGATGGCGCTGTGCGCGAAGTACATGAATGACGAGCACCTGGCCTTTGTGAAGAAGGCTTACGATTTTGCCGCGTATGTGCATAAGGACCAAAAGCGAAAGTCGGGTGAGCCGTACATCATTCACCCCATTCAGGTGGCAGGCATTCTCGCCAACCTGAAGATGGATCCGATTACGGTCGCGTCCGGCTACCTGCACGATGTTGTGGAGGATACCAACATCACCCTCGGCGACATTCAGGAGATGTTTGGCAAGGAAACGGCTGTCATTGTCGACGGGCTGACCAAGCTAAGCAAGGTCACCTACGTCGCCCACAAGGACGAACTGGCGGAAAATCACCGCAAAATGCTACTGGCGATGGCCAAGGACATGCGGGTCATTCTCGTCAAGCTCGCCGACCGCCTGCACAACATGCGGACCCTGATGCACCTGCGGCCGGACAAGCAGCGCCGCATCGCCAACGAAACGCTGGAAATTTACGCGCCGCTGGCCGACCGGCTGGGCATTAGCACTATCAAGTGGGAGCTTGAGGACCTGTCTTTGCGCTACCTCAACCCGCAGCAGTACTACCGGATCGCCCAACTGATGAAGTCCAAACGCACCGAGCGCGAGGAGTACATTGCCAAGGCCATTGTCGACATCAAAAAGGCCCTGGCCGACCTCAACATCCATTACGAGATCTACGGCCGGCCGAAGCACATCTACTCCATTTACAAAAAGATGCGTGACAAGCACAAGCAGTTCGACGAGTTGTACGATTTGCTGGCCGTGCGCGTGATCACGCAAAACATCAAGGATTGCTACGCGGTGCTCGGCGTCATTCACACGCAGTGGAAGCCGATGCCAGGACGGTTCAAGGACTACATCGCAATGCCCAAGGCCAACGGTTACCAAAGTCTGCACACGACTGTGATCGGGCCGATGGGCAAGCCGCTGGAGGTCCAGATCCGCACCGAGGAAATGCACCACGTCGCAGAATTCGGGGTCGCCGCCCACTGGGCGTACAAGGAAGGGCAGACTAGCGAGGTCCAGTACGACAAGGCCGGCAAGCAGATCGACATGTTCCGCGAGATCCTGGAGATCCAGGACGAGACCAACGATGCGCACGACTTCATGGACAGCGTCAAAGGCGACATTTTCACCGACCGCGTTTACGTGTTCACGCCGCAAGGGGATGTTTACGAACTACCCAAGGGTTCCGTACCGCTTGATTTTGCCTACATGGTCCACACCGAAGTCGGCAATCACAGTGTCGGCGCCAAGGTCAACGGCAAAATCGTGCCGCTGAATTATCAGCTCAAAAACGGGGATATTGTCGAGATGCTGACCAACAGCAGCTCGAAGCCGAGCCGCGACTGGGTCAACATCGCCTTCACTTCGCGGGCCCGCAACAAGATCCGGCGCTACTTCAAGCAGGCCGACAAAGGCTAAAACTCCGAAAAAGGCCGCGAGGAACTTGAGCGGACCCTGACCGAAATGGGTTATGCCCCGAAGGACTTCATGGGCCAAAAGCGGGACATGGGCGACTTGCTCAAGCGGCTGAACTTTGCGACCGAAGCGGAGCTACTCTCTGCGATCGGTTATGGTGAATACTCCGCCAAGGTCATCGCCAATCGCTTAACTGAGCGGGTCCGCCGCGAGAAGGCCGACGCCGACAAGAAGGCCAAGGAAGACGCGATCCTGGCGAATAACCAGAAGGTCACGACCATGTCCAAGGAGAAAAAGCCGGTTTCCCGCACCGAGGAAGGCGTCGTCATCGAAGGCGTCGACAACCTGCTGGTGCACCTGGCTAAGTGCTGCAGTCCGGTCCCAGGCGATCCAATCATCGGGTACGTCACCAAGGGCCGCGGGGTCACCATTCACCGCGCCGACTGCCCTAACGTTGACAGCTCGCCGGCCATGGCCGGGCGCCTGATCGATGTCCGCTGGCAGAACCTGAACGACCAAAGTCAATTGTTTGACACAGAGCTGGAGATTTACGGCTATAACCGCAACGGCCTGCTGAACGAGGTCCTGCAAACGCTGAATTCGCAGACGAAGAACCTGACCAACGTCAACGGCCGGGTCGATCATGACAAAATGGCGGACATTCACGTGACCGTCGGCATTCCGAACCTGGGTGCCCTGGAGCACATGATGGATTCCATCAAGAACATTCCAGATATTTACGAAGTCAAGCGCGCTCAAGGCTGAGCGCGGTGGCAGGCGGCAAACGCCTGCTTTTTTTCAGGAGGAAATCAATGAGAGCAGTGGTCCAGCGCGTGAGCCGCGCGAGTGTCAGCATTGAGGGTCAGGTGACCGGGGAGGTTGGCCAAGGCTTTTTGATCTTACTCGGCGTCGGGCCCAACGACTCGGCAGCGGATGTCGACTATCTGGTTAATAAGATCAGTAAGTTGCGCGTATTCAGCGACGATCAGGGTAAAATGAACCGCGCGCTGGCTGCGGTGGGCGGTTCGGTGTTAGTCGTTTCGCAGTTCACGCTGTATGCCGACACGCGCAAGGGCAACCGGCCCAGCTTTACCGGGGCGGCCGCGCCGGAACTTGGGGAGCGCCTCTATGAGGCCTTTCTGACCAAGTTTGCGCAGACCGGCGCCCGGGTCGCCCACGGCGAGTTTGGCGCAGATATGCAGGTGAGCCTGACCAATGACGGTCCGGTCACCATTATTTTTGATACGGAGGAACAACATGCTGGTTAATGCGATTTGGGATCTTGATGGAACACTGTTTGACACGTACCCGGAAATGCTTGCGGCGCTGGTCAAGACGTTGCACTACTACGGCCAAGTGACCGTTGATGAGGGGGCGCTGCTTAAAACGGTTAAACGGGGCTCCATCACCGCTACCCTGACGCAATTGGCGCCGCAGCTTGACACGACGCCCGAGCGGATACTCAGTCATTTTCATACGCTGGAGCGGCAGCAGGTGATGATCGCGCAACCTTACCCTGAGGTGCCCGGCGTGCTTCACGCCATTCACGACGCCGGCGGGTTGAACTTGCTGATGACGCACCGAGACCATTCCGCCTGGGCGCTGCTGCGTCAGGCGGGGTTGAAGGACCTGTTTTTGGATGGGGTGACCTCGGATCTGGGTCTGCCACGTAAACCCGCGCCAGATGCAGTGCTGCATCTCGTGGCCGCACACCAGTTGAATCCCGAACGGACGGCGATGATCGGTGATCGCAAGCTCGACGTGATCGCCGGGCAAAATGCCGGGGTCAAAGGGGTGTACTTCAACGTCGACGGGCTCAATGATGCGCCAATGGCCGATGTTCAAGTCGATCACTTGACCGAGTTGCTGCCGCTGTTCAACGCTCACGAAGGCTGACTCTGCCAAGCAAACTAAATGAGCGTGTGGCTTAACTCAAAGCCGCACGCTCATTTAGTTTTACTCTAATCGTTTATTTATTGATGATTACCGGCCTTGAAGTAGGCGGTCAATCCTTTGACGACATCGCCTGCGACTTGTTGCTGGTAAGCGCCAGACGCGATGTGGGCGAAGTCTTTGTCGTTGTTGATGTAGCCCATTTCCAGCAGGACCGCCGGCTGGGTGTTGTTGCGAATGACCTCGAAGTTGCCGAACTGGACGCCGCGATTGGTCATTTTCAGATTTGAATCAAACGCGCTGTTCAGCGACTTGGCCAGTTGCATGTCTTTCTTGGCGTTGTAGTAGTAGGTGGTGAATCCGGAGGCCTCGTTGGCATTGGCGCTGGAATCAAAGTGGACGGAGATGAAGGCATCGGCGTGCGCTTTTTCCCCGACGACCGGCCGGGGGGCAAGGTCGACGAACTTATCGCTGGAGCGGGTATAGATCACGTTGGCGCCTTGCGCCTTCAGCGCAGCGCCAATGGCTTCGGCGGTTTGCAGCGTGTACGTTTTTTCAAACCGCCCGCTGGTCGATTCGGCGCCTGAGTCACTGCCGCCGTGCCCAGGATCAAGGACGATGGTGGCCTCGGCGAGGTTGGTCGCCGCCTTGGCGGACTTGGTACCCGGTGTCGTTACCGTCCAAGAGGCCAGGTAGCCGGTTTTGCCGCTGGCCGTTTGCACTTTGTACCACTCGCTGGATTGGTCCAGGACCGTCAGCGTCGTGTTCTTGGGCAGTTGCGTCATGACCGGCGCGTTGAGGCCGGCGGCGGAGCGCAGATTCACGGCGAGGTTGGTCGTCACCTTGATGGCGCTGACCGTCTGGGCGGGCTGCTTACTTTGCGGCTGCGTCTGCTCAGGCGAGGCAAGGGTGACGGTTTTGCCGGTCAAGTCAACGGTGCTGGTGCTGACCCAGGCCGCGGTGTTCTTGTACGCGATTTGGGTCCAGCTGCCCTCCTGGTAAATCACGTCCAGGGTGTCGCCGGCCGCGGCCGTGCCCAGCACCTTGGCACTGGTGGAAGCGTATTGGCGAATATTGGCGCCAGTTTTGACCGTCGCGGTTCGCGCGCTGGTGGTCGTGGCTTCGTCTTGGTCGACGAGCCACGAGGCGACCCAGCCGATCTTATTGCCAGCCAGGCGCACCTGATCCCAGGAATTTTCCTGTTTGATGATCGTCAGCTTGGTGCCGCGCTGCACTTGGCCCATGAGGCCATATGACAGGCCCGGGCCGAGTCGCACGTTCAGCACGCTGGCCCGCACCGTGAGCGAGTTACTTTCGGCCAGGACGGTGGTGGTCGCGACCGACACGCCGGTCAGGAGCACAAACGCAATGATCAGCGGCCATCGTTTTAGCTGTTTGATTTTCACATCTTCATCCCCTACGCAAATTGCTGCTAGGGTGATTATACCAAATCTAATCGGTTAAAACCCGACCCTGGTGTTTTTCCGCCTGAACCGTTGACAATTTACTGAAAACAACGTACGCTAAACTCAAATACAAGCGCCGATGAGGAAGCAGGATAGGTCAATTTCACGCAGCGACCCGGAGATGGTGAAAGCCGGGACCGACCGAAAAGACACTTCTGAGGCTGACGAGCTCCGGTTGCCACCGTTATGGCTGAGTAAAACACAAGGTGGTACCGTGTCCGCACCCTTCGTCTATGACGAGGGGTGTTTTTTGTTGGCTAAGCGTTTAAGGAGGAAAATATGAGTTATCAACGACCAAAAGGAACGGCAGATATTCTGCCGGGCCAAAGTGAGCTGTGGCAGCGTGTCGAAACGATCGCCAAAACCGTGATGGAAAATTACCGTTACCGCGAGATCCGCACGCCGCTGTTTGAAAGCTACGACGTGTTCGCCCGTTCCAGTGGTGAAACCTCTGATGTCGTGTCCAAGGAAATGTACACTTTTGAAGACAAGGGCGGCCGGCAAATGGCGCTGCGGCCAGAAGGCACTGCCGGCGTTGTCCGCGCCTATGTGGAAAACAAGCTGTATGGGCCTGATCACCAAAAGCCGTACAAGGTCTACTACATGGGCCCAATGTACCGTTACGAGCGGCCGCAAAGTGGGCGGCAGCGCGAGTTCCATCAAATCGGGGTGGAGGCGTTTGGCGTTGATAGTCCGGCCCTTGACGCCGAGGTGATCGCTTTGGCGAAGGACCTGCTAGAAGCGCTGGGGGCCAAGCAGCTCAAGTTCGCCATCAACACGCTGGGCGATCCCGAGTCGCGCGCGGCCTATCATCAGGCACTGGTCGCCTTCCTGACTCCGTTCAAGGATCAGCTGTCAGAGGATTCCAAGATTCGGCTGGAAAAGAACCCGCTGCGCATCCTCGACAGCAAGGACAAGGGCGATCAGGCCATCGTGGCAGACGCGCCGAAGATCCTGGATTACCTGACGCCGGCGGCCACCGCTCACTTCGAGGCCGTGCAAGGCTTTTTGAAAGACTTGGGGATCGATTTTGAAATCGACGCCGATATGGTGCGCGGGCTGGATTACTATAACCACACCATTTTTGAGGTTATGAGCAACGACGCGGTATTCGGTGGCGGCTACACGACCGTGCTCGCCGGCGGCCGCTACAACGGCCTGGTCGAGGAACTGGGCGGCCCGGAGACTCCAGGCGTCGGCTTTGCCATGGGCGTTGAGCGCGCGATGCTACTCCTGTCAGGCCAGAAAGTTCAGGAAAGCCTGCCGGTTTACATCGTTGCCATCGATTCGGCTGCGCAAGGGCCGGCCCTGCGGCTGGCGCACGCGCTGCGGCTGCAAGGCGTTGAGGTCGACATGGACTTCCAAGGCCGCAAACCCAAGGCGCAGTTCAAGTCGGCAAACAAGGACAACGCGCAGCTGGTCATGACGTTAGGGGAAAGTGAGCTTCAGGCCGGCACGATTCAGGTCAAAAATATGCAAAGCGGTGTGCAAAAAGAATTTAAGCAGGCCGAGGTCGAAGCAGACCTCAGCAAGCTCGCCGCACAATTGGAGGCAGATCATGAGTAAACGCACAATGTATGCCGGGGACGTCACCAAGGCGAACCTGGGCGAAACCGTCACCCTTAAGGGCTGGGTGCAAAAACGCCGCAGCCTGGGCAACCTGATTTTTATCGATTTGCGCGACCGCGCAGGCATCGTTCAGTTGGTGTTCTCACAAGAATTCAGTGAAGACGCACTGGCCGTGGCCAATGAGGCCCGTTCCGAGTACGTGCTTGAAGTCACTGGCAAAGTGGCCGCGCGCAAACCGGAAGCCATTAACAAGGACATGAAAACCGGCGAGATCGAAGTTGAGATTGCCAAGGCGATTGTTCTGAACAAGGCTAAGACCCCACCGTTTGACATTGCCGATGGGGTCAACGCGACCGAGGAAACCAAGCTGAAGTATCGCTACCTCGACCTGCGCCGGCCGGAGATGCAAGAAGCCATCATCACCCGCAGCAAGGTGATGTCAGCCGTGCACCACTACTTCGATGAAAACGGGTTTCTCGACATTGAGACCCCGACACTGACGGCTTCCACGCCTGAAGGGGCCCGCGACTACTTGGTGCCATCCCGGGTTTACCCAGGCAGCTTTTACGCGCTGCCGCAGTCCCCGCAGCTGTTCAAGCAGCTGCTGATGGGGGCGGGCTTTGACCGCTACTACCAGATTGCCCGCTGCTACCGCGACGAGGACCTGCGCGGCGACCGCCAGCCCGAGTTTACCCAGATCGACATGGAAACCAGCTTCTTGAACCAGCAGGAGATCCAGGACCTGACCGAGGGCCTGATCGCCCGAGTGATGAAGGAAGTGAAGGGCGTGGACGTTAAGCGCCCGTTTCCGCGGATCCAGTGGCAGGACGCCATGGACCTTTACGGTTCCGACCGGCCGGACCTGCGCTTCGACATGAAGATTCAGGACGTTTCTGACCTGGTCAAGGACTCCGACTTCAAAGTTTTCAGCGGCGCCGTGGCCAATGGTGGTCAAGTCCGGGCAATCGTTTTGCCAGGGGGCGCAGCCAAGTACTCGCGCAAGAAAATCGACGAGCAGCAGGACTACATTAAGCGCTTTGGGGCGAAGGGTCTGGCCTGGCTTAAGGTCACCGATGACGGCATTTCCGGCCCGATCAGCAAGTTCTTCGGGGACGGCCAAGCGTTGACCCAGCCGCTGGGCGCCAAAGCCGGCGACCTCGTTCTGTTTGTTGCCGATGAAGCCAGTGTGGTGGCAGCCAGTCTCGGTTACCTGCGCACGCACTTCGGCCATGACCTGGGTCTGGTCGACGAATCCCAGTACAATTTCTGCTGGGTCGTCAACTGGCCGCTGTTTGAATTCGATGAAGGCATTCAGCGCTGGGTCCCAGCGCACCACCCGTTCACCATGCCGAACGAGGAAGACGTGCACCTGCTGGACACCGATCCGCACAGCGCCCACGCGCAGTCTTACGACATCATTATGAACGGGGACGAACTGGGCGGCGGCTCGATTCGTATCCACAGCCGCGAGATCCAAGAGAAAATGCTCAAGGCGCTGGGCTTTACGCCGGAACGCGCCCAGAAGTCGTTCGGCTTCCTGCTTGACGCGCTGACTTACGGCTTCCCGCCGCATGGTGGGCTGGCCATTGGGCTCGACCGTTTCGTGATGCTGTTGCTGAACCGCGACAACATCCGCGACGTGATCGCCTTCCCGAAGAACTCGAAGGCCTCCGAACCGATGACGAACGCCCCGACCCCGGTTGCCGATGTGCAGCTTGAGGATCTCGGCATTCAGGTGCGCGCAAACGTTGATCCGAACGCGGCGCACCAAGGCGACGAGAATTTAACTGAATAATGAGCACTGAGTCGTCGCCTGATCGCGGCGACTTTTTTTGCAGACGAAAAAGTTAGAACATCTGCAACTAGATTGCTGGCAATCTATCGGCAAAACTCGTATACTGAGCGCGAGGTGATAAGCATGGAAAAAGACTTAAATGAACTGCGCAAGAAGCTGACGCCGGAGCAGTTCGACGTGACGCAGAAGGCGGGGACAGAGCGGCCGTTCAGCAGTGCGTACGACGACTTTTACGAGCCCGGGATATACGTCGACGTGGTGTCGGGCGAGCCGCTGTTTTCCTCACAGGACAAGTACGACGCCGGGTGCGGCTGGCCGTCCTTCACCAAGCCACTCGCCAAGCTGACGGAAAAGCGGGACAGTCGCTTTTTCATGGAACGCGTGGAAGTGCGCAGCAAGGATGCCGATTCGCACTTAGGCCATGTCTTCAATGACGGCCCGCAGGACAAGGGTGGGCTGCGCTACTGCATCAACGGGGCGGCACTGCGCTTTGTGCCACTAGCCGACCTTGATGCCCAGGGTTACGGGCAGTACAAGCAAATGTTTGAGGAGGGAAAGTAAATGGCAGAAGAAACGGCAATTTTTGCCGGTGGGTGTTTCTGGTGCATGGTCCAGCCGTTTGATACTCAGCCTGGGATCAACGCGGTGATTTCCGGTTACACTGGCGGCCATGTCGCCAATCCCACTTACGAGCAGGTCGCCAGTCACACGACGGGCCACACGGAGGCCGTGGAGATCAAGTTTGATCCGGCCGTGATTTCCTACGCCCAGCTGGTTGAAATCTACTGGCAGCAAACCGATCCGACTGACGCGATGGGCCAGTTCCAGGACCGCGGCGATTCCTATCGCCCGGTGATCTTCTACAACTCACCAGAGCAAAAGGCGATTGCCGAAGCGTCAAAGGCCAAGCTGGCGGCCAGCGGCAAGTTTAAGGACCCCATTGTGACCAGCATCGAGCCGGCCAAGCCGTTTTACCCGGCCGAGGACTACCATCAGGACTTCTACAAGAAGAATCCGCTGCGCTTTGAGATGGAAGAGCGCGGCGGCCGTGAGCAGTTTAAATCCAAGCACTGGCAGCACTAAAATGACCGACTCTAGGCAATTTCTGGAGTCGGTTAATTTTTTCTGAAAGCCGTTAGGGCGCGAAGCAGTGCGGTTTGCTGTGGTATACTGGCAATACCAAGCTTTCAGAAAGGGATCGTTATGCAGGAAATTGACCGATTGATCCGCCGTCATCAAAATTGGAGCCGGCTGACCGCCGCGTTTTTCTATAGTATTTGCGTGGCGCTGGCGTTAAACATGTTCTGGGAACCAGGGGGCGTGTTTGCCAGTGGCGTCACCGGGGCCGCCCAGCTGCTGGCCACCGTCGTCCGCAAGTGGTTCAATGTCTCCTTTGGCACCCCGTTTGGCCCGATGGCGACCACTGACCTGTTTTCCACTGGGACGCTGCTGTTCCTGCTGAACGTGCCGCTGTTTGTGGTGGCGTGGAAGCAGATCGGCCACCGCTTCACTTTCTTTACGTTTCTGGCAGTTATTTTCTCGACCATCATGATCCGGCTGCTGGGCGTTGTGAAGCCCTTGACCTCTGATCCAATCGTGTGCGCGATTTTCGGGGCCGTGATCAACGGCCTCGGCACGGGCTTCGCGCTGCGCAATAACATCTCCACCGGGGGCCTCGACATTGTCGGGATCGTCTGGCGGAAAAAGACTGGGGCCACAATTGGCTCGGTCAACATCGCCATCAACATCGTGATCATCTTCTTGGCGGGGTTTGTCAACGACTGGCCGCATGCGTTGTATTCCGCCTTGGCAATTTTCATTAACGGTCGCGTGATGGACGCGATGTACACGAGGCAGCAGCGCCTGCAGGTTATGATCGTCACCGACCAGCAAAAGGCGGTGGTCAACGAGATCCAAAACACCCTGCGGCGGGGAATCACTATCGTGCACGATGCGGAAGGCGCGTTTCATCACGAGGAGAAAACGATCCTGTTCACGATCATCACGCGGGCGGAGATTTACGACCTCGAGGACGCGATGCGGCGAAGCGACCCGTATGCTTTTGTCTCGATCACCCAATCGGTGAAAATCATGGGGCACTTTTACGAACCGAAAACTGACTAAACTGGGGCCGCGGTGACGCGGCCTTTTGAGGAGGAAAAACGATGCTGATCGGAGCCAATGTGTCGATGAAGGGTAAAGGGATGTTCGTGGGTGCGGTGGCGGAGGCTGCCAGCTACGGTGCCACCACACTGCAATTTTACACCGGCGCGCCGCAGAATACGCGGCGCAAGGACGTGTCGCAAATGCGCATTCCGGAGGGCCTTGCTGACATGAAAAGTGCGGGACTGTCCCATTTGGTCATTCACGCGCCGTACATTGTCAATTTGGGTAACACCATCAAGCCGGAAAATTATCCGTTCGCGGTTCAGTTCATGAAGGAAGAGGTTGCCCGCGCCGACGCACTGCACGCCTACGCGATGCCGTTTCACCCAGGGGCTCATGTCGGCGCTGGCGCAGGCGCCGCCATTGCGCAGATTGCCAAGGGCCTTAACCAAATCATTTCACCAGACCAACACGTGCTGATTGCCTTGGAAACTATGGCGGGCAAGGGCACGGAGGTCGGGCGCACCTTTGAGCAGCTCGCGGCGATCATCGATCGAGTCGAGCAGCCGGACAAAATTGCGGTCACCATGGATACCTGCCATATGAGTGATGCCGGCTACGCCGTCAAGAACGATTTTGATGGCGTGCTGAATGAATTTGATCACGTGATCGGCCTGAACAAGCTGGCGGTCATCCACGTCAACGATTCTAAAAACCCCCAGGGGGCGCACAAGGACCGCCATCAGAACATTGGGTTTGGCACTTTAGGGTTTGACTGCTTGAATGCCATTGTCCACCATCCGCAGCTCACGGCCATTCCCAAGATCCTCGAAACCCCATACGTCGGCCCGGACAAGGCGCACATGGTCCCACCATACGGCATTGAGATCAGCTGGCTGAAAAGTCAGCAGTTCCTGCCCGAACAGCTGGTGGCGCTGGGGGCAACGCCGCTTGCTGATTAGTCAAACGCAGGCGTGCAAATTAAAGCGGCCGCTCGTTTGAGAAGACGGGCGGCCGCTGCCGGTTGATTTACTGTTTGGTGGGATCGTCGACCTCGTCAAGGCCCATGTGCTCGAGGATCAGCATCGCGGTTTCCTCGATGGAGCGGTGGGCGGTGTTGATGACCATGCAGCCGATTTTTTTGTACAGGTCATCGGCGTACTGAAGCTCCTCGTTCACCTGATCGCGTGCAGAGTAGGCAGTGTCCGGATCCAGTCCGTAGGCGATCATGCGCTGGCGCCGAAACTCCATCAGTACCGAAGCATCAGTGGTCAGACCGACAATTTTCTTCGGATCGACCTTCCAGATTTCTTCGGGAATGTGCGCGTTCGGGACTAGCGGCAGATTAGCGACTTTCAGGTTGCGGTTGGCCAAGAATAGGGACAGCGGCGTTTTGCTGGTTCGCGAGACGCCGAGCAGCACAATGTCGGCCTCTAGGAAACCTTTCGGGTCCTTGCCGTCGTCGTACATGACCGCAAATTCCATGGCGGAGATGCGATCGAAGTACTTTTCGTCTAGGTTGTGCACAGCACCGGCCACGCCGCTTGGCTGATCGCCGGTTTCAGTGACCACGGCCTTCAGGATCGGCGTCATCACGTCAATGAAGGGCAGGGCGATCTGCTTGGCATACGTGCGCCCGGCCTGCGCGAGCCCCGGCGTGACCAGCGTGGCGATTACGACGGCGCGCGAATCGGCCTTGGCAGCATCTAGCGTTTCCAGCAGCTTCTTTTGCTCGTGAACGAAAGGAAACCGCAGATAGTGCGCACTTTGACCGCTAAATTGGGCCGCGACCGCTTGGGCCAGTTTTAAGCCAGTTTCCCCGATTGAATCCGAAATAATGTAATAATTCGTCTCTTCACCCATAATGCTCCCATCCTTCACTTGGTTGATACCGTTATCATAGCATAATCGGGGTGCGCGCACGCGCCGGCGTCTAATCATGATTTTTTTGCCAAATATCTTGCAGAATTCGCGATTGCCGTATTGACGCGTTTTTTGATGTCCGCTATAATAGTTGAGAACTAGTGATGCAACAATCAATGGTTACGTAAGTGTCGGAGGGAGGGATATCATATGGCAAAGACAGTCGTTAAGAAAAACGAATCTCTCGATGATGCTCTTCGGCGCTTCAAGCGCACCGTATCCAAGTCAGGTACATTAGCCGAATACCGCAAGCGGGAATTCTACGAAAAGCCAAGCGTTAAGCGGAAGTTAAAGTCCGAAGCTGCACGCAAGCGCAAGAAGTTCTAACGATTTACGGACGCGCGCCGATTGGTGCGCGTTTTTTGTTGCAAGTGAAGAAAGGGAGTTCACCATGGCAGTATTGGATCAATTGAACGAACAGATGAAAACGGCAATGAAGGCGAAGGACAAGGCCACACTGAGCACCGTCCGGATGCTGAAGGCCGCCTTGCAAAACAAACAAATCGAAGCCGGTCATGACTTGACCGATGCTGAGGAACAGGCGGTCCTGTCGACCGAGCTGAAACAGCGCAAGGAAAGCATGGCCGAGTTTGAAAAAGCCGGCCGTGAGGACTTGGTGACGCCGCTGAAGGCGGAGATCAAGATTGTTGAATCATATCTGCCGGCCCAGCTGGACGAGGCGCAAGTGACTAAGTTGGTCGATGAGACCATCAAGGAAACGGGTGCGACCGGCAAGGCTGATTTTGGCAAGGTGATGAAGACCCTGATGCCGAAGGTCAAAGGCCAGGCTGACGGTGCACTGGTCAACAAACTGGTCAAGGCCAAGCTCCAATAAGCCACGCATGTGTTTCATGCCGCGTCACGTCGCTGTGACGCGGCTTTTTTATGGTAAAATGAAGGAAACTCAATGAGGAGGCGGCTTCTTGGCAGAAGAATCCGTAGAAAAGTCCCTGTCTCTGGCCAGCACTGATCAGGCCATTGCGCTTGCTGGCATTAATGATGAGAATTTTACCCTGATCGAAGAGGCACTCGATGTGCTGATCGCCCCGTTTGGCGATACGCTTAAAATCAGTGGCACGCCCAAGGCGACCAGCTTGGCTTACCAGCTGATCCAGCAGCTGCTGACGCTGCTGAGCCGCGGCATTGCCATTGCGCCGCAGGACGTCGTGTCAGGCATCAACATGGCCCAGCGCGGCACCCTGGAGTACTTTGCCGACATGTACTCGGAAACGCTGATTCGCGATGCCAAGGGCGCACCGATCCGCGTCAAGAACTTCGGCCAGCGCCAGTACGTGCAGTCCATCAAGCACAACGACATCACCTTCGGCATCGGTCCAGCCGGGACTGGTAAGACTTATTTAGCGGTCGTCATGGCCGTCGCCGCGCTGAAAGCCGGCGAGGTCGAAAAGCTGATTTTGACCCGGCCAGCGGTCGAAGCGGGTGAAAACCTTGGCTTCCTGCCTGGCGATTTAAAGGAAAAAGTCGATCCGTACCTGCGGCCGATTTACGATGCCTTGTACGCCGTGCTGGGGACAGAACACACGAACCGGCTGATGGACCGCGGCGTGATCGAGATCGCGCCGCTGGCTTACATGCGCGGCCGAACGCTTGATAACGCCTTTGCCATTTTGGATGAGGCGCAAAACACGACGCAGGCGCAAATGAAAATGTTCCTGACCCGGCTGGGCTTCTCGTCCAAAATGATCGTCAATGGCGACATCACTCAAATCGACCTGCCGAATCACCAAAGCAGCGGGCTGATCCAGGCGCAGCATATCTTGAAGGAGATTGATCACATCGGGTTTGCCAGTTTTTCGGCCAGTGACGTCGTGCGGCACCCGGTCGTGGCGAAAATTATTGAGGCGTACGCGCAAGCTGACCAACCACAGTAGTCAGGAGGGCCCATGCAAAACTCAGTCAAGTGGCGCAAAAGTGCAGTGCTCGTTGTGATCCTTTTTACGGCGGTGCTGATCGCCGCGGTGGCGTGGATCACGTTGCCCAATCCCGTGGCGGTGAAAGTCAACACGCCGGCGGCAGAGACCATCATCGCCACCCAAACGGTTCAGGATCAGCCGGCCACCGCACAGGCACGCAAGGCTGCGGCCAATGCCGTCACCCCGGTTTACAGCTATGACGCGTCCATCAGTTCGAAACAGCAGGACCAGCTGGTTCGGCTGCAAAAGGCCCTGACGACCACAGAGAATCAGGAGACTTCAGCGGCGCAGAAGAAGTACCAGGCCGCGTCGGCCAAGGACGCCAACGCCGTGTACGTCAAGCCCACGCCGGCGAAAATGACGACCGCTTTCCGCAGTGCCTACGCCAAGGGTGACTACCCGTACTTCTATCAATTTAGCGACAGCTTCTACAAGTCCGCCTTTGCCGTGACGGCCAAGGACCGCGACGCCGTGTTTGCCACGGTAGCGCCCGCGGTCGAGAGGCAGTTGCAGGAGCGCCTGACCAATTCTAATTTGGCGGCAGCGAAAAAAACGGCCACCGCGGAGCTGTCGACGAGTGATCTGACCACTGCCCAGCGGCGGCTGGGCACGACCCTGATCGCGCAAACCATCATCCCCAATCAGCTCATCAACGAGACCAAGACCCAAGCCAAGCAGGCCCAAGCCCGCCTTCAGGTCGACCCAGTTGAGATCGTGCAGGGTCAGGTGATTGTGCAGCAAGGGCAAATCGTGGACAACACGGTGATCCATCAGTTAGGGGTCCTGGGGCTGACGAAACGGCGTGCGCCTTGGGCGTTGTTTGGCCTGCTGGTGCTCGTCGTGGTGCAGGCGATTGCGCTGCTGGCGCTGCTGAGGCAGTATCCGGCGGCCAGCCAGCGCAAAAATGCGCTGCTATACAGCGGCCTGATGGGACTTGCAGTGCTCGTGATGCTGGGCCTGCGGTTTCTGGCCAAAACCGGCGGCGGCAACTTGGCGATGCTGCTTCCTGCGGCGTTTGTGCCGCTGCTCCTGCGGACCTTTATCGGCCGTCGGTTCGCGCTGCTCGCGGCGCTCATGCAGACGTTCTTGGCGTTTTTTGTTTTCTACTCGACGACCGGGACGCTGTTCACCGCCGCAACGGCCATCAGCTATCTGACCTCCGGGGTGCTGGCCGTGATGGTCCAGCGTAAGCGGCTGAACGACGAGGCCAAACTGGTGGCCTTCTGGGTCCTCGGCATCAACCTGTTTTTGACTTTGAGCACACTGCTACTGCAAGGCGCCCGGTTCACCGCGCTGACCACCTGGCAGTCACTGGGGTTTGTGGTGGTCGGCCAGGTGCTGGGCTATGTCCTGGCGCTGGGCGCCACGCCGTACCTCGAGATGATCTGGCAGGACGATTCGGTGTTCAAGCTCAACAAGCTGAGTGACCCGAATGATCCGCTGCTGCGGGAGCTGATGGAAAAAGCCCCAGGGACTTATCACCACAGCATGATGGTTGCCAGCCTCGCGTCCAACGCAGTGGCGGCAATCGGTGGGCGCACGATGCTCACCCGCGTGGCCTGTTACTACCACGACGTCGGCAAGCTGAAGAAGCCGCTATACTTTACCGAGAACCAGCCGGCCGGGTTCGACTCGCCGCACAATCATTTGACGGCTTCGGAATCGGTGCAAATCATTTTCGCTCATGTCACAGACGGGGTGGCGATGCTCAAGGCGCGGCACATGCCGCAATTCATCATTGACATCTGTCAGCAGCACCACGGCACTACCTTGATGAAGTATTTTTACCACGAGGCCAAAGAAGCCGACCCGAGCACTAAAGAAAGCGATTACCGGTATGACGGGCCGAAGCCGCAGACCATTGAGGCCGCGGTCGTCAACATCGCAGACACCTGCGAGGCGGCGGTGCGCTCGATGAAACACCCGACGCAGGCCTCGATTCAGACATTTGTTCACAATATTACCAACGAACGGCTGCTGGATGGCCAGTTTGACGAGGCGCCGATTACCGTCGAGCAGCTGCGACAAGTGGAAGCGTCCCTGGTCGGCGGTTTGACCAGCACGTTCTACACTAGGATTGAATACCCCAAAGACGATGCACCAGCTAAAGGAGAAGCATAATGGATCTGGAATTTTATGATGACGACCACCGCTTGGATGACGCACACACAAAACTGGCCAAGGAACTGGTCGAGTTTGCCGGCAAGGAATTGAACAAGGCCGAAGACACCGAAATGTCGATCACAATTGTGTCCGATGAGGAAATTCACCGCATCAATAAAAAGTATCGGGATACGGATCGCGTCACTGACGTCATTTCCTTTGCAATCGAGGACGGCGATGATGAACAGCTGATCGGGTTTCCTGACATGCCGGAAAACATCGGTGATCTCTTCATCGACCCCGATCAGGTGGCGCGCCAGGCGAAGGATTACGGCCACTCGTTCGAGCGTGAGTTAGGCTACACGGTCGTGCACGGCTTTTTGCACCTGAACGGCTACGATCACATTAAACCGGAAGACGAAGCGGTCATGATCCCGCTGCAGGAAAAGATCCTAGATGCCTATGGCCTCCCCAGATAAGCAAATTAGCAAAAATCACCACTTCGGCCAGTCGCTGAAGCACGCCATGGCCGGCTTATTTGGCGTTTACTTGCGAGAGGGCAACTTCCGGCGGGAAAGTCTGATGGCGCTCTTCGTGTTCTTCTGTGCCTGGTGGTTCAAGGTGGGCCGGTTTCAGTGGTTTATCCTGCTGCTGGCCGTGATGTTGGTGTTTTTGATGGAGCTGTGGAACACCATCATTGAAAATGTGGTCGACCTGGTCGTCGGGCAGCACTTCGACGTGCGAGCCAAACGCATCAAGGACATGAGTGCCGGGGCGGTGCTGGTGGCCAGCGCGATTGCGGTGGTGTGCGGCCTTTATGTGTTCTTCCCGCCGCTGTGGCAGCTGGTGACGAAATGGATTTAGGAGGACGAAAGCGATGAACGAATTGATCGAGGCGGCAAAGCAGGCGCGCGAGAAGGCGTACGTGCCGTATTCTCACTTCAAAGTTGGCGCGGCCGTGCGCGCCGGTGACGTGATTTTCACCGGTTGCAACATCGAAAATGCCAGTTACGGGTTAGCGATGTGTGCCGAGCGGACGGCCATTTTCAAGGCGGTGTCGGCGGGCCACTTACGCTTGGACGCGATTGCGATCATCGGTGACACGACCGGGCCCATTTCGCCGTGCGGGGCGTGTCGGCAAGTGATGGCTGAGTTTTTTGCCCCGGAGGCGCCGGTGACTTTGACTAACCTGACCGGCGCGCAGACTGACACCACCGTGGCGGCACTGCTGCCAGGGGCGTTTACTAAAGGAGATATGCAGAAATGACTCATCATTCAGGTTTTGTTGCCATTATTGGTCGGCCCAACGTCGGCAAATCCACGTTCATGAACCGCATCCTTGGCGAAAAAATCGCCATTATGTCGCCCAAGGCACAGACCACCCGCAACAAAATCAACGGGATCTACACCACGGATGACGTGCAGATCGTGTTTGTCGACACACCGGGGATCCACAAGCCGAAGAACCAGCTTGATGACTACATGGACACGGCGGCACTGTCGACGCTCAACCAGGTCGATGCCGTTTTGTTCATGGTGGCTGCCGACGAGAAAATGGGGCCCGGGGATCAGTACATCATCAACCAGCTCAAGCCGGTGAAGACGCCTGTCTACCTTGTGATCAACAAAATCGACCTGGTTCACCCCGATGATTTGCTGCCGCGCATCAAGCAGTACCAAACCGCGCGTGACTTCACCGGCGTCTTTCCGATTTCCGCGACAATGGGCAATAATGTGGATGAACTGCTGGCAGAGCTGACTAAGGCGCTGCCTGAAGGGCCGCAGTACTACCCGGCAGACCAGCTGAGCGACCACCCCGAGTACTTTGTGGTCGGCGAGCTGATCCGCGAGAAGATCCTCGAGTTGACGCGCGACGAGGTGCCGCACTCCGTCGCCGTTGAAGTTGAGCGCATGAAGGACCGTATCAACGGCAAGCTGCAGATCGAGGCCTACATCATCGTGGAGCGCGATTCGCAAAAAGGCATCATCATTGGTCGCGGCGGCGCCATGCTGAAGCAGATCGGCATTCGCTCACGGCGTGACATCGAGGCGCTGCTGGGTGAGTCGGTCAACTTGAAGCTGTGGGTCCGCGTGCAGAAGAACTGGCGGGACAACAACCAGTACCTGCGCAGCCTTGGCTACAACATCAAGGATCTGCACTGATGGCTCGCCGCGATGTGACCTTCGCCGGCCTGGTGCTGTCGCGGCAGAGTTACCGCGAGTCGGACATGCTGGTCAAATTCGCGACGGATCAGTTCGGCAAGCGGATGTTTTTGCTGCACCGCGCCAGAAAACCCGGTTTTCCATTGGCGGCCGGGATTCTCCCCTTCACGCAGGGCGAGTATGTTGGCACAATCAACGAAAAGGGGCTGTCGTACCTCAGCGCCGTCAAGCAAGCCACGCAGTTTCAGCGGATCGCCGCAGACATTTCACTCAATGCCTATGCGACTTACGTTCTCGGCTTGATCGACCTGGCGTTTCCCGATGGTGAGGCGCTGGGCGGGTGGTATGATTTTGCCACCACGAGTCTGAACCTGATTGATGCCGGGTTTGACCCGGCGATCGTGGCGAACATCGCCGAGGTCCAGCTGCTGGGGGCCTTCGGTGTGGCCCCAAATTGGCGGGCCTGTGTCCTAGACGGGCGAACGGACCTGCCGCTTGACTTCTCCGAAAAATACGGGGGCTTGCTGTGTCAGGACCACTGGGCGCTTGATGACTACCGGTTCCACGTGCAGCCCAAGGCGCTATACCTGCTTCGGCGGTTCTCCGCGATCAATTTACACCAGCTGCACTCGATCACCGTCAGCCCCGCGACCAAACGGGAGCTGCGCCGGGTGCTGGATCGGATCTATCAGGATATGGTCGGGACGGTGCCAAAAGCCAAACGGTTCTTAGATCAGATGCAGAATTGGCAAGATAAATTGCCGCCCCTTAAGCCTTCGGACTCAGCTGAGTAAGCTGGGCCTTTTTTACGCGTGCGACCAGTCGCAAATTATATTATGATTGAACAAGCGTTTACTTGAGTTGGAAAGTGGGTTTGGCAGTTGAAGACACTCAGCATTATTGTTCCTTGTTACAACGCCGCCGATTATATGGATCGCTGCGTGGATTCACTGCTGCCCGGCGGGGCGGCGGTGGAAATTATTTTGGTTGACGACGGGTCGACCGACGCCACGCCTCGTGTCATTGACGATTACGCCCGCCGCTATCCGCGCCAGGTCGTTGCCTTGCACCAGGCAAACGCCGGCCATGGTGGGGCCATCAATGCCGGCCTGAAAGTGGCGACTGGCAGGTATCTCAAGGTGGTGGACTCGGATGACTGGCTGGACGAAGGCGCCTTTCACCAAGTGCTTGCCAAGTTGACCAGCTTTGACGTCCCGGTCGACCTGTTCATCAGCAATTACATCTACGATAAAGTGGGCGTTCGCCATAAAAAGGTGACGCGCTACCGCCATGGCCTGCCGCAGCAGCGCGTTTTCGGCTGGCCGCAAGTACGCTTACCCGTCGGTCAGTACCTGCTGATGCACGCGCTGATCTACCGGACGGCGGTGCTGCGCGACTTGCCGCTGCACCTGCCCACGCACACGTTTTATGTGGACAACTTGTTTGCGCTGGAACCGCTGCCGAGCACGCGGCGGTTGTACTACCTGGATGTTGATTTATATCACTACTACATTGGCCGGCCGGACCAATCCGTTCATGAGTCCGTGATGATCAAGCGCATCGATCAGCAACTGGCGGTCAATCGGCGCATGATCAAGGTGCTTGCTGGTGAGCGTCACCTCGATCCGCACTTATACCGGTACATGGCACGCTACACGGAAATCGTGACTGGTATCTCCTCGATTCTGTTGCTGCGGCAGGGGACTCGGGAAGCTCGGGAGAAAAAGGGCAACCTGTGGCGGTACATGCGGATGACGGCACCACGATTCTACCGCCAGGCGCGCACCAGCGTGGTCGGAATCGGCGTGAACCTGCCCGGCTGGCTGGGCCGGCACACGAGCGTTGATTTTTACCGCCTGTTGCAGCAGATTTACCACTTCAACTGATGGCAGCGGAGATCAAACTGGTTGCCAGCGACCTGGATCACACCCTGCTGACTCCAACCGGGGAGCTGACTGCCGGGACCGCGGCGTTGATTGATCGACTGGCGGCATTGAACATTATTTTTGTCCCGGTCAGTGGCCGTGATCTGCCAACACTTTCGGCGATGTTTCCGCAGGCCAAGTGGCTGATTGCGCACAACGGCGCCATCACCGCCAGCCACCGCCGAATCGTGCAGGCGCGCCTGCTTCCTGCAGCCGTGGTGCATGCGGTGATCACGACCGCTGAGCAACTAGGCGCAATTCCAGTACTGTGCCGGCTGAACGGGACGGAGCTGCTGGAAGGTCATGCGGACCAGACCCGCCAGTTGCGCCGATTTTTCACGCGGGTGACCGAGGTGTCAGCCTTCAGGCAGGTCGGGGATGTGGCAAAGATCACCCTGCTGGTCGCGCCAGCGCGGCTTTTGCAGGTTCAGGCGACGGTGAAGACCCGATTCGGGTCTCGCCTGCAAGTGACTGCCGGCGAGGCCGATGCGCTGGGCATCACTGCGGCCGGTGTCAACAAAGGCCAAGCACTTACAGAACTGGCGCAGGCCCTGAATGTCCCACTGGCGAATGTACTGGCGTTCGGCGATGCGCAAAACGACGCGGCCATGCTGCAGGCCGCCGGGGTGGGGATGCGCATGGCCGATGGGGATGCTGCACTTGCTGCGGTGACGAGCTTGGTCGCACCGCCCAATCGGTTAGGTGGCGTTGATCAAGTGCTGAAACGACTCATCGCAGGTCGAGGCACGTCAACTTGGAAAGGAATTTGAACATGACTTCAGTAAAGTTAATCGCAAGTGATTTGGACCGGACGCTGCTGCTTGCAGATAGCAGCTTGCCAGCAGGCATTTTTGACCGCATCTCGGCGCTGCACAAAGCCGGGATCGAGTTTGTCGCCGCCAGCGGGCGCGGCGTATACACACTTGAGGACTTGTTTGCGCCAGTTCACGACCAAATGAGCTTTTTGGCGGAAAACGGCGGGGTGCTCAAGCACGCCGGGCAAGTGGTCGGGGCCACTTACCTAACGCCCGCGCAGGTGGCAGACATCGTGAATTTTGTCCGGACCCAGCCCAATGTGATTGCGCTTGGCAACGGGCTGGACGCGACATACCTCGACCAAAGCGAGCGGCAGTACCAGCCGGAACTCAGCCATTTCATCACGCGGTTTAGAATTGCCCCGGATTTGGCCAGGCTTGACGCACCGCTAGCGAAGTTGTCACTGTATTTTCCTAAAGGCGGGGCCTATGACGCGATAAAGCCGGTTTACGTCCCGCGATTTGGGGCTGAGCTTGCGCTGACAGTCGGCGGCCCGACCTTTATCGATGTCATGCCCAAAACCACGAACAAGGGTAATGGTCTGAAGCAACTGGGCGCAGTCCTGCACATTGCACCCGAGTCGATGATGGCGCTGGGCGATACCAACAATGACATTGAGATGATGCAGACGGTAGGGTATCCAGTCCTCGTTGATAACGCCACGCCGAACATGTGGCAGTACGGCAAGTATCACACGAAAACAAACGAAGAGCGCGGGGTCCTTGAGGCCATCGACCGTGTCCTGGCGGGGCGTTTACCCGATAAAATCGCACAATAAAAACCGTTCCTTGTGAGAGACACTAATCACAAAGAACGGTTTTTTACGCCAGCGCCTTGAGCGTGGTCGGGGCCAGCAGTTCCTGCGCGTAGGTTTCGGCGGTTTCAAGCGTCACCTTGTGCCCGGCAAGAAAAATCCATTCGAGGATCAACAATACGGTGGCGCTGTAATGTTGAGCGACCAGCTCGACAGGTGTTTTCAAGTGCTTGGGCTGGTCGCTTGCGGCCATCAGATCAGAAAAGACGCCGGTGAAATAGTTGGTAAAATTGAATACCAACGGCGAGTCCAGCGGGTTGTGGGCGACGACCTTGACCAGCAACTCGCGGTGGGCGTCAAAGACGTTGTAAATTTGAGCAAAGGCCTGCAGGAACGTCTCGGAGCTCCTGGCCTCTGAGAGCGAGTCAAGTTTCACTTCCTGGCGCAGTCGATACCAACAATAGGTCAGCAGGTCGTATTTGTCGTCAAAGTAATTGTAGAAAGTGGCACGTGGGTAATCGGCCTGCTGGCAAAGCTCGTTGACACTGATCTTGTCGAAGGGTTTTTCACCCAGCAAATTAAACATGGTTTCCGAAAACGCATACAGCGTGCGCTTCGCACCACGCGTGAGTTTCCGGCTCGGATCGTACTTCATTTTCATTAACTCCTCGGGGACTTTTCTGGACATTTTTCATAAACTGTCCAGATAGAGACATTTGCCCAATCATTGTCTCTTGTATGACTTTCGCCTGTACTTTATCATAGCCTTGAATGTTTGACAAGTGTCTAATCGTATACAGGTGAGTGAGGGGTTTACATGAAGAAATTTTTTGAACGTCACGGCATGGCTGCTGTCACGTGGCTCATTGTCGTCATTTTGGCCGTTGTGTTTATGCCCGACGTGAACGCGTTGGTCCGGGACAACGGGGCAGTTAAGCTGCCCAGCGACGTCCAGAGTCAAGTCGCGACGCGCATTCAAAAGAAAGCCAACGGCAAGCCCGTGCGGACGTACACGGCGGTGTTCTCCAATGGAAAACAGGCGCTGACCAAGGCGCAAACCAAGCGCATTGATCGCACGCTGCACAGCCTAAAAAGTGAATCCGGGCTGCGTGTCAAAGATGTCATGCGTCCAAACGACAACGCGGAAACGCGCAAGCAGCTGATTGCCAAAGACCACACGACGCAGCTGGCCCAGATCACCGTGAAGGACGGTCCGCTAGTCAAGACGCAGGTGGCGAAGCTTCGCGCTCAGCTCAAGGTAGGTGGGGTCAAAACCTACGTCACAGGGGCCGATGCCTTGAACGATGACTTTACCAACGTCACCGAAAAGGGCATTCAGAAGACGGAAATCATCGCCATCATTTTCATTTTCATTGTTCTGATCATTGTGTTCCGCTCACCGATCGTGCCGGTGCTGTCCTTGGTCAACGTCGGGGTCGCGTTTATCACCAGCCTGAGCGTGGTCATGAATCTGGCGAAATACGTGAACTTCCCGATTTCCAACTTCACCCAGGTTTTCATGGTCATTGTGCTTTTCGGGATCGGGACGGACTACAACATTTTGCTCTACGATTACTTCAAAGGGCAGCTGGCTAAGGGCAAGTCGGCGCTTGAAGCCACGCGAGAAACGCGCAGGCACGGCGGCCGGACCGTCCTGTACTCCGGCGTGTCCGTGCTGATCGGGTTTTCGGTGCTGTGGCTTGCGAAGTTCTCCTTCTATCAAAGTGCTTCCGCCGTCGCTATTGGCGTGCTGGTCCTGCTGCCGGTGCTGCTGACACTCAACATGTTCTTTATGGCGACCTTAGGGGCCAAGATGTTCTGGCCGAGCAAGATCACCGGCGCTGAGAGCTCAAGCAAACTGTGGTATGGGTTGTCCCGGGCTTCCATGAGTAAGCCTGCACTGTGGCTTGCTGCGGTCGCCGTCCTAGCGGTGCCTTTCACTGCCGCCATGATGAACGCCAAAGAAAGCTTCAATAACGCTGAAGAAGTGCCAAGCACCTATCAATCCAAGCAGGGCTACTTGGTGATCGAGGACCATTTCTCGAAGGGGATGACAGAGCCGGCGACGGTTTACATTCAAAGCAAGACGCCGCTGGATACGCCTAGCAAGTTAGCGGCAGTCGATGAACTGACGCAGTACCTGCAAAAAGAGCCCGGCGTTAAAACCGTGGCCTCAGTCACCGAGCCTGGTGGCAGCAAGCTGAATCAGATGTACCTGCGCTCGCAGCTGAATACGATCACGAAAGGCCTGAAAACCTCTGAAAAGGGGCTGGCCGCGATCAAGTCCGGCCTGAACGGCGCCAACACCCAGATGAAGGCGGCCAACGTGAGCGGCAGTATGAGCCAGGTGCAAACACTAGCTGATGGCACCAATCAGCTGCAAAGCAAGATGCAGGAAATGCAGTCGGGACTGGCCACTTACACGGCTGGCGTCGCCGCTGCAAACTCGGGGGCGCAAAGCCTCAGCAGTGGTGTGAGTGCCGTGAACAATGGGACCCAGAAACTAAATTCCAGCGCCAGCCAGCTGGCTAGTGGCGCCGATCAGTTGACCCAAGGCGCGCAGGCTTTGAAGAGCGGCACGGATCAAGTCAGTGCCAATACCGCAAAGCTGAGTGACTACGCGAGTCAAGTCAGCGGTGGCACCGATCAGCTCAATCGCAGCATTCAGACGCTGCAGGCAAGCCAGACCGCAATGGCGCCGGAAATGGCCAAACTGCAAAGTCAGCTGGCCAGTTACCAAGCCACGGCCCGGCTGCTCGTCAGTTACCTGAACAGTCAGCCTGGGCTCGGACCGGTTTATGCCAAGGGCGCGCAAAGTGCCGTGACCGGGCTGACCACTGGCTTAGGCCAAATCACTAGCGGCGCGCAGGCGTTGCAAACCGGCATGGGCGCCGCAGGGGAAAATATCCCGAAGCTCAATGCTGGCGCCGCCCAGCTGGCTGGCGGGGCTGCCCAGTTGAGCGCTGGCACAAAGACGCTTGACCAAGGTACTGCCCGTCTGGCCGCCAACTTAAGCGCGCTGGACTTGGGCACGCACCAGGCGGTCTCAGCCATCGGGACGCTGGCCGCAGGGACTAGTCAAGCCGCGACTGGCGCGAACAGCTTGGCTAGCGGTACGGCAAAACTAGCGGCCAATAGCGGGACATTAAACAGCGGCGCCGGGGCGTTGACGAGTGGTTCTCAGCAAGTCAATGCCGGCGTCCAGGAACTGAACACTAAGCTCCAGCAAATGAGCGGGCAGCTGACTAAGCTCGAAGACGGGCTTGGTTCTGCCACTGATGGGTTGACGGCGCTGGAAAAAGGTTCAAATTCAATGGACCAGTACCTCACCGAGCTGCAAGGGTCCTACATGGGCAATCAGTTCTACCTGCCCAAGGCAACGATTCATTCCAAAGCCTTCAAGCCGGCGCTGGATGCGTACATGTTCGACAACAACAAGATCACCACAATGACCATTGTGCTCAAGGGCGATCCAAACTCGGATCAAACGGATAAGCAGTTCGGGGTCCTGCAGCGGGATCTGGCTGCAAAGGTCAAGCACAGCAGCCTGGCCGGCACCACGGTGGCCATTGGCGGGCAAACGGCTCAAAACCATGACCTGCGTAGTTTAGCTAATGGGGATTTTCTGCGTACCGCCTCGATCATGGTGATTGGGATCTTCATCGCGTTGATTTTTGTCACTGAATCCGTACTGCAACCAATCACGATTCTCGGGACGCTCGTCACCGCCTACGTGACCTCGATGGGCATCACCCGGCTGCTCTCCAATGTTGTTTTGGGGCGGCCGCTGCTGAGCTGGAACACCCCGTTCTTCACGTTCATCATGCTGATGGCGCTTGGGGTGGACTACAGCATTTTCCTGATGGTCCGCTTTCGCGACGGCCGCAGTGAGCCCGACATTCGCATTCGGATGCTTAAGGCCGCCACGACAATCGGTGCGGTCGTGCTGTCCGCGGCTATTATCCTGGGTGGGACCTTTGCGGCGCTGATGCCAAGCGGTGTCACCACGCTGATCCAGGTCGCACTTGGCGTGATCATCGGCCTGATCCTGCTGGTCATTCTCTTGCCAATCACGCTCTCGGCGCTGGTCAGCTTGAATGAATGGCACATTGAGCGCGAGCACAAAGCGCCTGATCAAGACGAAAATTAGCCACGCTAAAACCCGCAGCATTCACTGCTGCGGGTTTTGTGGTATTCTGACTGCGGAGGTGCACGCATGAAGAAAATGGCGATTTATTGTGGGGCCTATTCCGGGCAACCCGTGTACGAGCAAGCGGCGCGAGACTTGGGGGCGTGGCTGGTCGCAAACCAATTTGAGCTGGTCTACGGCGGTGGCGGCGTTGGCCTGATGCGAACACTGGCGGAATCAGTATTGGCTGCCGGCGGTGTTGTTCATGGGGTGATGCCGGCGAATCTCTACGCGCGAGGGGCCGGTCTGGCCGGGCTCAAAGACCTCGAGGTCGTGCCGGACATGGCCGCGCGCAAGAAGCGCATGCTGGCGCTGGCCGACGCGTGCGTGGCGCTGCCAGGTGGGGCCGGCACGCTGGAGGAGATCAGTGAGGCGTTTTCGTGGGCCCGCGTCGGCGATAATGCCAGCCCGTGCGCGTTTTACAACGTCAATCATTATTACGATGGCTTGGCCGCCTTTTACGATCACATGGTGGCGGAAGGTTTTTTGACCGCCGCCGATCGCAGCAAGCTTCTGTTCACTGCGGACCTGACTGAGCTGGGACACTTTATTGATAGTTACACCCCACCGCGCTTGCGCACCTACCCCAAGCAAGGACGCGCTTGACCACATCAGCGCGCGTGCTATACTTGAATCAATTGAATCGGTGATGAGAAAAAGCGTTGCAGGTCATAGACCATTCAGCGAGCAAGGGGCAGTGCAAGCCTTGCGGGCCGGGCTGCGACGGGCGTTTTCGAGCCATGTTTAAGTAAGGGCAAGTCTCTGACTTGAAGTAGGGTGGAACCGCGTGACGAGCGTCCCTATGCTGATTTTGGCATAGAGGCGCTTTTTTTCATGACCAGAAAAGAGGAAGTTATGACACAAAAGATGAGTGTCCAGAAAATGATCCAGACGCTGCAGAACTTTTGGGCGGACAAGGGCTGCATGCTGATGCAGGCCTATGATACGGAAAAAGGGGCCGGCACCATGAGCCCTTACACCTTCCTGCGCGCAATTGGCCCGGAGACTTGGGCCGCGGCGTACGTGGAGCCTTCGCGCCGGCCGGCTGACGGCCGCTACGGGGAGAATCCCAACCGGCTGTACCAACACCACCAGTTTCAGGTGGTCATGAAGCCGTCACCGGAAAACATCCAGGAGTACTACCTGGACTCACTGCGCGCGCTGAACATTGATCCGCTCGAGCATGATATTCGTTTCGTCGAAGACAACTGGGAGAACCCGTCAATGGGCTGCGCCGGGGTTGGTTGGGAAGTCTGGCTCGACGGCATGGAAGTCAGCCAGTTTACCTACTTCCAAGTCGTCGGCGGCCTTGAAGTGTCGCCGGTCACCAGTGAGATCACCTATGGGGTGGAGCGCCTGGCTTCCTACATTCAGGACGTCAACTCGGTGTTCGACCTTGAATGGGGGGACGGCGTGCTTTACGGCGACATTTTCAAGGAGCCTGAGTACGAGCACTCCAAGTACTCGTTTGAAGAATCTGACCAGGACATGCTGCTGAAGTTCTTTGACGCGTATGAGAAAGAGGCATGGCGCTTGATGGACCTCGGGTTAGTGCACCCGGCCTATGACTACATTCTAAAGTGCAGCCACACCTTTAACCTGCTGGACGCGCGCGGCGTGGTTTCGGTCACCGAACGGGCCGGCTATCTGAGCCGGATCCGCAAGATGGCGCACAAAGTGGCCCGGGCGTTTGTTGCGGAGCGCAAGAAGCTGGGCTTTCCGCTTTTGAAGCACCAGGTTGAGGAGGCAAACTAATGGCGACATACTTACTAGAAATCGGGCTGGAAGACATGCCGGCTCATGTGGTGACCCCGAGCGTGAACCAGTTCGCGCAAAAAGCGGGCAAGTTTCTCAAGGACAATCATCTGGACTATGAGACTATCAACACTTATTCCACGCCGCGGCGGCTGACAATCGAAGTGCTGGGTCTGGCGGACAAGCAGGCCGACACGGAAGAAGACGTCAAGGGCCCGGCAAAAAAAATCGCGCAGGACGCTGACGGCAACTGGAGCAAGGCAGCCATCGGGTTCACGCGCGGCCAGGGTATGACCGTCGACGACATCGAGTTCCGCGAACTGAAGGGCGTTGAGTACGTCTACCTGCACAAGCAGACAGCTGGCAAGCCGGCAGCCGAGATTTTGCCTGGGCTGATCGATGTCGTGAAGGGGTTGACCTTCCCAACGCGCATGAAGTGGGGCAACTATGACTTCGAGTACATCCGGCCAATTCACTGGCTGGTGTCGCTGCTTGATGACCAGGTCGTGCCGATGCAGCTGCTGGACATCAAGGCTGGCCGCCGCACCGAAGGTCACCGCTTTTTGGGTCACGCCATCGACCTGAAGCAGGCTGGCGACTACGTTGAGGCCCTGCGCGGCGAAAAAGTACTCGTCGACGCCGCGGAACGCAAAGCACTCATTCGGCAGCAGATCGCCCAAATTGCGACCGACAATCACTGGAAGATCGATCTTGATGCTGATCTGCTGGAAGAGGTCAACAACCTGGTCGAGTGGCCGACCGCCTTTGCTGGGCGCTTCGACCAGAAGTACCTGGATATCCCAGAGCCGGTTTTGATCACCTCCATGAAGGACAACCAACGCTACTTCTATGCGCGTGATGCGGACGGTAAAATGGTCAACGCGTTTATCGGGGTCCGCAACGGGAACACTGAGCACCTGGATAACGTCATTCGCGGCAACGTCAAGGTTCTGACCGCACGGCTTGAAGACGCGGCGTTCTTCTACGCGGAAGACCAGAAGAAGACCATTGCGCAGTTTGTCGAGCGGCTGAAGACTGTCAGCTTCCACGACAAGATCGGGTCCATGACCGAAAAAATGGCGCGGGTCGGCACCATTGCCGGATTGCTTGCGGATCACGTGGGCCTGGCTGAGGCGGACAAGCAGAAGCTGCTGCGCGCCGCCGCCATTTACAAGTTTGACCTGGTCTCCGCCATGGTCGGCGAGTTTGCCGAACTGCAAGGCGTCATGGGTGAGGTCTATGCCAAGCTGGCAGGGGAAGACCCGGTCGTTGCTCAGGCTATTCGTGAGCATTACGAGCCGATCTCCGCCGACGGTGCACTGCCAGAGTCTGAGGTGGGGACACTGCTGGCCATTGCCGATAAGCTGGACTCGATCATGAGCTTCTTCGCCGTTGATCTGATTCCCACCGGTTCCAATGACCCGTACGCGCTGCGGCGCCAGGCTTACGGCATCGTCCGCATGGTCGCGGCCAATCACATTGGCTTTGACATCTCGGCACTGCAAAAGCAGGTGGTCGCGAAGCTCACGCAAAACGACCAGCTTGCCGGCCTTGACTGGGAGAAAAACCAAACCGCAGTGGCAGACTTCTTCCGCGACCGGGTTGGCCAGTTCCTAAGCACCGGCAAGATCCGTCATGACATCCTCGATGCCGTTCAGAACGCGCCAACGGTTGATGTTGAAGGGATGATTGCCGCGGCCAAAATTCTCACCGCCCATCAGGACGATGCGGACTTCAAGCCAACGATGGAAGCGCTCGGGCGCGTGCTGCGGATCGCCGACAAGTCGCCCCAAAACGTGGCTGTTGACGTGTCGCTGTTTGAAAACAGCACGGAAAAGTCGCTGCATGATGCCGTCAGCGCAGTCAAGGCCCACTTTGACGCGCAGCCGAGTGAAGCCAACTACCAGGCGCTGCGCGGCCTGACGGATGTCATCACCGATTACTTTACCGAGACGATGATCATGGCGGACGATGAGCGGGTGCGCACGAACCGGCTCGCCGAGTTGACTGGGCTGGCCAACCTGATCCACCAGTTCGGCGACATCACCGCGGTCATTGTTAAATAGATTGCTTTTTCAGACCGCAACCGCTATACTATAGCTTGTGTTAGTCTGTCGTAAATGGCAAAAACGAAGTCGCATTTCAAACTTGAAGTGCGACTTTTTACCGCTATGGAGGGAGGATTGCGAATGGCTCTGATCCCAAAAGAAATGATCGATAAGGTCCGCACCTCAGTGAACATTGCGGATTACATCGGCCAGTACGTGCAGTTGCGCAAGCAGGGGCAAAACCTGTTTGGTCTGTGCCCGTTCCAGGCAGAGCATACGCCGTCTTTTTCCGTCTCCGAGGGCAAGCAGATCTTTCAGTGCTTTTCCTGTGGGCGCGGTGGCAATGTCTTTCAATTTGTTCAAGACTACGACCACGTCAATTTCCCTGAGGCCGTGGTCAAGGTTGCGGCTTTTGCCAACATTTCACTTGGCGTGCAGGTCACGCCCACTAGGCGGCCTGAAGACCCGTCCAAGACCCGGCAAAAGCAGCTTCTGCGTGAAGTCACCGACATGATGCACCACCTGTTAGTCAACACCAAGGGCGGCGAGCCGGCTCTTGCGTACTTAACTAACCGAGGGCTCAGCCAGGCGACCATCGATCATTTTGAAGTGGGTTACGTGCCGGCTGACCGCAGTCTCATGAAGAAGTTTCTGGACAGCCGAAAGGCCACGTATGACGAAGAGCGTGCCAGCGGCCTGTTCGTGGAAGATGACCAAGGGCATCTTTTCGATCGCTTCAACGACCGCGTGATGTTCCCACTCAAGGACGCATACGGCGACGTGATCGGTTTTTCCGGACGGATCCTGACCAAAGAGGCCAGTTCCGCCAAGTACCTGAACAGTCCGGAAACGGAGCTGTTCAACAAGCGCGATGTGCTGTTTAATCTCGATCAGGCGAAGGCCACGTTCAAGGATAACGGGGCGCTGCTGTTTGAGGGCTTTATGGACGTGATTTCCGCGTTTCAGGCTGGCGTCCCTAACGGCATTGCGTCGATGGGGACCAGTCTGACCCAGGAACAGGTCACCATCATCAGCCGCCAGACCAAGCGCCTCACCATTTGCTACGATGGCGATGCACCGGGACAGCACGCGGCGGACCGCGCACTGGAATTGGTGCGTGATCATCCGCAGCTGCAAGTGGGCGTTGTGGTCCTGCCGGATGGGCAAGACCCGGACGAGTTCATCCAGGCTCACGGCGCTGAGGCCTTTAGCAAACAAGTACAGCACACGCTGACACCGATTGGATTTCGCCTCAACTACCTAGTGGCGGACCGCGACATGACCTCGGATCAAGACAAGCTCGCGTATATCGACGCGGCTTTGAAGGAAATCAGTCAAGAGCCTGAGCCGGTCGCGCAAAGCGTGTATCTGAAGCAGGTCAGCGACTTGACCGGCGTACCGGCCGAGACCTTGCGCCAGCAGCTGCCGGCAGTGCCAAAGCGCGCCCCGAGCGACGCAGAGTGGGGCACGCCACCGCCCCCACCGGAGGCCTACGATGAGCAGCCGGAGGCGAGCGCGCCAGTGGCGGCACCGCACTATGACCGGTACGAAAAGGCCGAACGGCAGCTGTTGCAGCTGAGTTTTCATGATTCGACCATTGCCACCAGGCTGCACCGGACGGGATTTATTTTTCCCGACGCCGACTATCAGAATTTGTTCGACGCCTGGCTGGCTTATGCCAAAGACGAGCCGGCGCCAACAGTGGCAGGGTTCATGGATAGCTTAGACCCCTCGCTGAGCCCAACGGTGGCCACCCTTGATTTTGAGGAGATACCGGACACGGATGACGACGGGGTGACCGCACTCATTCAGGCAGTAGGCCAGCGCGGGCTCAAGCAGGCGCTGCAACGGGTCAAGCAACAGATGACCCAGGCGCAGCAGCTTGGCGATGAGGCAACGGTCGATGCGATGTTAGATAAGTATATTCAGTTGCAGCGCCAATTGAAGGCGGCAGCTGGAGAATGAAGTTATAGGAGGCACTTTTATGGCTGAAAAAGATACGACAAAGAAACAAACTACCAAGAAGGCGACTGAGGCGAAGTCAGTTGTCAAAAGCGCGGCCAAGAAGGCGCCTGCTTCCAGCGCAAAGAAAACCACTGCGGCGGAGAAAAAATCGGTTACCGTAAAGAAGACAGCGACGAAAGCGACCGCCAAAAAAACGACGAACAAGAAGGCTAGTGCCAAGCCAACCGCCGCTGAGACGAAGAAATACGATGCTGCAGTCAAAAAGGTGATCAAGGATTACAAGAAAGACAAGCAGATCACCAATGAGGAACTCGTCAAGCAGATCGTGAAGCCGTTTGCGTTGAAGAGCGAGGCGGTTGACGACTTGATGCTCAAGCTCGAGGATAACGGCATCTCGATTGTGGATGAAAATGGCGATCCTGCTGAAGCCAGCCTGAAGAAAGAAAAGCCGGTCTCCAAGAAGGCCCTTTCCGACCTGTCTGCGCCAACCGGGGTCAAGATCAACGATCCTGTGCGTATGTACTTGAAGGAAATTGGGCGCGTGCCGCTGTTGACAGCCGATCAAGAAGTCGATTTGGCGCTGAAAATCGAACAAGGCGATCAGGAAGCTAAGCAGCGGCTAGCGGAAGCTAACCTGCGGCTGGTGGTTTCAATCGCCAAGCGTTACGTTGGGCGCGGCATGCAGTTCCTGGACCTGATTCAGGAAGGTAACATGGGCTTGATGAAAGCCGTTGAGAAGTTTGATTACCGCAAGGGCTTCAAATTCTCGACCTACGCGACCTGGTGGATCCGCCAGGCCATCACCCGTGCCATCGCCGACCAGGCCCGCACCATCCGGATCCCTGTTCACATGGTTGAAACCATCAACAAGCTGATCCGCATCCAGCGGCAGCTGCTCCAAGACCTTGGCCGCGAGCCTACGCCTGAGGAAATCGGGGCCGAAATGGACATGCCAACTGAAAAGGTCCGCGAGATCCTGAAAATTGCTCAAGAACCCGTGTCGCTTGAAACGCCAATCGGCGAAGAGGACGACTCACACTTGGGTGACTTCATCGAGGACGACAACGCGACCTCGCCTGAGGATCACGCCAGCTACGAACTGCTGAAAGAGCAGCTGGAAAACGTGCTCGACACGCTGACCGACCGTGAGGAAAACGTGCTGCGTCTGCGTTTTGGTTTGGACGATGGGCGCACCCGCACGCTCGAAGAAGTCGGCAAGGTCTTTGGCGTCACCCGTGAGCGGATCCGCCAGATCGAAGCCAAGGCACTGCGCAAGCTGCGTCACCCGAGCCGTTCCAAGCAGCTCAAGGACTTTTTGGAATAAGCATTAAAGTGCTGGCTGCGGCCGGCGCTTTTTTGATGCCAAGCGGGTGGAACTGCTCCCGCAACCAGCGTGCTGCCGCCAGCTTTCGTGTATACTAGAGGTATCATCACCCCAAAGGAGTTCAACTATGTCACCCATTCATCTCTCAAAACGGCTCGCGCATTTAGCAGCTTTCAACAATGACGGTCGGCGCATTGCCGATATCGGCACCGATCATGCATACATTCCCATTTACTTGGCGCAAACCGGGCAAATCGACTACGCAGTGGCCAGCGACATTGGTGCGGGGCCGGTGGCCATCGCGAAGGCCAACATCCATGCCGCCGGGCTCGACGACCAGATCGTGGTGCGCCAGGCCGATGGGCTTGCCGGGCTGACGGCCGAAGATGCTTTGGACACGATTTACATCGCCGGCATGGGCGGCCAACTGATCGAAGAAATCCTTGAGGCGGGCCGGAGCCGGCTTGATGGCACCGAGACCCTGATTCTGGGGCCCAACCGGGACGCCGAGGCGCTAAGGCGCTATCTGGCCGCGCACGAGTTCAGCATTCTGGATGAGGACCTGGTTGAAGACGCCGGTCATGTGTATCCGCTGATGAGTGTCGGCCAAACCCGGCCGCAGGTTCCCTACACCGAGGCCGACTTGATGCTGGGTCCGGTGCTGCGGCGTAAGCGCACCGCCTTATTCCTGAATCAACTCGAAATTGAGATCGACAAGACGGAGGCCGTTCTTCGCGGACTCGGCAATGCGACCCAAGTGCCTGAAGCAAAAATGGCTGACGAGCAAGCGCGGCTTGACTTGTTAAAGGAGGAATTCCATGCTGAGCGGAAATGACATTATTGCGCAATTCGAACAGTTCGCCCCTCAGACTTTGGCCGTGCCAGGCGATCCGGTTGGGATTCAAATCGGTGACGGCACCAAGGCCGTGCACACGGTGCTCGTGACGCTGGATGTGCGGCCGGAAGTGGTGGATGAAGCGATTGCTTTGAACGCCGACATGATTTTCGCGCATCATCCAGCGGTGTTCCATGCGCCGAAGAACTTAAACTACGCCGACCCTCAAAATGCGATGTACGGTGAGATCGCAAGGCACGACATTTTGGTTTACGCCGCCCATACAAACCTGGACCGAGCCACCGGCGGCATGAACGACTGGCTGGCGGCCGCCATGCACCTGAGCGATGTGCACCCGTTCATCGAGGCCGGCGACGAAGCCAACATGGGCCGCATCGGCACCTTGAACTCGCCGACGACGGTCGAGGCGTTTGCCCACGAACTGAAAACCATTTTTAACGTCGGTGGGCTGCGGGTGATTGCTGACGACCTGACCTTACCTGTGCAAACCGTGGCGGTGGTCGGCGGCGATGGGGGCCAATTCTACCCGGATGCCCAGAAGGCCGGCGCCGATGTCTACGTGACAGGGGACGTGTACTACCACACGGGGCACGACATGCTGGCGCATCACCTGCCAGTCATCGATCCGGGCCACCACATCGAATCGATCATGAAAGGCAAGGTACGCGAGCTGCTGATCGGATGGGCAGAACAGAACAACTGGCCGCTGCACGTGGTCGCATCGACGCTGAACACGGATCCGTTTACTTTTATTTGAATTCCCACAAACGAGAGGCTGAGACACAAAGCGGTTTTAGCCCAAAACGCAGGCGTCCCTGCATCGCGATTCGAAGTGCGAATCGTGATGCAGGGGCGTTTGCGTGTCTGGGCGTTGCTTTGTGGAACGCGACTAGGTCAATTATGTCTCAGCCTAGTCTCCTACGATTAGTCAAGGGCTTGGAACTAGGTTTTAGGTCTTGAATTTGTGATCAT
>NZ_AYZJ01000001.1:0-3477 GCF_001436615.1 Lacticaseibacillus camelliae DSM 22697 = JCM 13995 | reverse complement strand
TAGACCACTATCAAGGATTCGTTATCATCGTTGCACTTGACTTGAAAATTGAGGTCCGTATTTAAGACTTGATCCTTTACCTGCTTTTTCTTCGAGGAAGCAATACGCTTCTGCAGCTGGCTTAGGAAGTCATCTTCATCGATTGGAAAGTCGACCCACCGGTGCTCCCAACTCGATTGGTAAATGGCATTAGAGATAGAAAGACCGTAAATGCCATCGCTGGCAGGGCTCAACAACGTTTCGCCAAATAAGATGTGATTAACGAAATTCTGGACAATCTTCGGGTGCCCGGAATCCCCATCAAATTTTACTGGAATATCAATCTTCCAGGTCTCAGGTTCGCCAAACCCACCCTTGTAATTCTTGTTCCAATCGGCTTCATCGACCTGATTCTGCCAAAACTTGAGTTGGGAATCCTCGATGACGATCTTGCCCTTAGAGCCGACAATCTCAAAGCGATTGGTCCCCGGCGTTTCAGTCGTAGTGGTAACAAAGACCCCAGTAGCACCGTTAGCGTATTCGCAGTACGCAGTGACTTCAGTTTCAACTTCCACATTGCGACGCTTACCCTCATAGGTGAAACCAATCAAGCGACTCGGCATGCCGCAAATCCATTGCCACAAATCTAGCTGATGCGGATCCTGGTTAAGCAGCACACCACCACCTTCACCGGCCCAAGTAGCTCGCCAGTCGCCTGAATCATAGTAGCTCTGTGAGCGATACCAATTGGTAATGATCCAGTTAGTCCGACGCAGCTCGCCAATTTCACCGGAATCGACCAATTGCTTGGCCTTTTGATAGACTGGGTTCATCCGCTGGTTGTACATTAATGCGTATGTTAGTTCGGGGTGCCGTTTCGAAACCTCAATTGCCTCCCGAACTTTCTTCGTGTACACACCTGCTGGCTTTTCACTCAAGACATGCTTTCCTGCCTTCATCGCTTGCATGGCCAATACTGGATGAGCGTAATGAGGAGTTGAGATAATCACAGCGTCAACATTCGGATCCGCCATCATCGCTTCGTCTGTGTCATAGAATTGGTAATGCTCACCATAACGCTTTTTGGCCAACTCAAGCTTCTCTGGATTAGTGTCACACATAGCGACTAAGCGTGCATGCTTGATCTGACCTTTCGACAGGTAACCCGCGTGTAAATTACCAATATTGCCAATGCCGATAATACCAATGCGTAATTCTGTCAAAATATCACTTCCATTCTTGATGCAACTGATCGACTAAGATTGCTTTCAATGCGTTACTTGCAACCGTGAAAGCACGGGCACCATCGTCTACCTCATTATCGGCAATCGAGACACCATCCTGCTCGAGTTGTGCAAACCCGGTAAACTCAGTGAGATGCGGCTCCAAAGACAGATACCCATGATAATTATCCTTGACCAGTCGTGCCAAAATATCCTTTAACTTCCCATCACCATACCCAGCCGGTGTTACCGCACGGTCAGCGTAATGCGCGTCCTTGATGTGGATATACGCAATGTAGGGTGCAAGTAGATCAAATGCCTCTGGGTAAACCTTTACGCCGCACTGAACAAAGTTAGCCGGATCAAAAGCAGCGCGAAGCTGTGGCGAGTCAATTGACTTAAGCAAGGTCAAGCACCGTTCAGGTACATCCCCAAAGATTGCCTTCTCGTTCTCATGAAGCAAGGTAATTTCGGGATAATCCTTTGCCGCTTCCATAAAGGCCTGCCAACGGCGAATCACTTCATCCTGGTACTTTGCCGTATCTGAATCCGCCATGAAGAAGCTAAACACCCGCACATATTGAGCGTTGAAAACACGCGCCACCTCAAGAACATGCTTAAACTGTTCCAGATGGGGCTCAAAGGCATCCGTAATTTCGATTTTCCCAATTGGGGAGCCAATGCTTGAAACCTTAATCCCAGCGTCATCAAGCCGCTTCTTATACCCTTTCGCCTCGGCAAGCGTAAACTCGCTCACGTTTTCGCCATCAATTCCTCGGACTTCAATGTGCGAAATTCCGTTTTCATGAAGCACGCGAATTTGCTCATCGAGATCCGGCCCAATCTCATCAGCAAATCCTGTAATTGTAAAATCAGCCATCATTTATTCTCCAATCCAGCCTGTACAGGGTTGATAGTCCTCTGTACAGCTTTGATCGTTAACTTATAACCGATCCAAAAGACCACGATGTTCATGCCAAGTATATTCAGTATCGTTGCCTGATACCCCACTGACAGCCAGAGAGACAATAGTAGCCCTATAGTCAAGGCACCAAAGATACTTCGCCAGCCCAAATAAACCGACTTTTTAAGCTGTTCATGCAGGTTCTCCCCACTTTTGTCAATTGCTGTCACCAGCAGGTAATTCCAAAGCGTTGCCATTAAAAAAGCTCCAATAATCAAAAATGGGATAATCATGAAGTGCAATACTTCTTGCCTCATGACAAGCAGAAATTCGAACGTAAATCCCATCCCAATAATCGTAACCACCGCATTAAACCCCCAGCGTAATTGTCGAAACGCACGCCAACGTTGAGCGAAGGTAGCCATGTCCTCTTTTAAGGTAAAGGAGTGACCTTCAAGATAAACCTGCCCAAATTGATGTAGCATCACAACGACGTTTGGAATCAAAATCAAAACGCAAAGACCGTAAAGAGGACTAGTTAGCAAACTAAACTTGAAGAACTGGTTCACTAGCCACCAAGGAATGCAGTAAATTGCGAAAGCGAAAGTGACTTTATACAGTTCGAAAAATCTATCAATCTTGCTATGAATCGATGCAGGCATAAACGGCTGCATGAACATCTTGATCATTCAAATCACCCCTTGATACCACCAGCAGACATGCCATCCACAAAGTTCCGTGATGCAGAGAAGAACAGAACCAGCGAAGGAACCAGCGCAATCAGTGACATCGCAATCGTCTGATTCCAAGGTACAAAGCCGGAGGATGCGTCTGTTGCCATCTTCAATGCAATTGCAACGGGAAACTTTGAGACTGTCGAGAGATAAATCAACGGTGTCATAAAATCATTCATGGACCAAATAAACTGAAAAAGTACAACTGTTATTAAAGCCGGCTTCATCATCGGAACTAATATGCGAAGTAACACTTGAAGCGAATTGCACCCGTCCATAATTGCCGCCTCATCGTACTCTTTCGGGATTCCTCGCATAAATTGAATCAGCATAAATACAAAGAACGCTTCCTGTGCAAATACATCAGGCAAAATCAATGGCACATACGTATCAAGTAAATGAAGATCGCGCCACATGATATACATAGGAATCCGGGTTACCACACCCGGCAGAAACAAAGTCGCAACTACAAGGCTGAAAAGAATTTTCTTAAATGGAAACTCGAAACGCGTGAATGCATAGGCAGTCATCGTGCAGGAAATGAGTGTAAAAATGACTTTTGGAAAGACAATCTTAAAGGAGTTCCTCAATTTTCAAGTCAAGTGCAACGATGATAACGAATCCTTGATAGTGGTCT
>NZ_AYZJ01000033.1:0-5642 GCF_001436615.1 Lacticaseibacillus camelliae DSM 22697 = JCM 13995 | reverse complement strand
CATGGCCTTTTTGGTCTAGTCGCTAAGGTGTTGCACTTGAATTGTAAACTGGGGCACCGGCAGTGCTGGCAAATCTGCAGCCGGCTCCGGATCCATCACTGCAGGTGGGCCGCTAGTGCACAATGGATGATTCACTCCTAGCGACGGCCACCGTGCTCTTACCGTTCAATGATGACACGGATTATTTTATGCTAAATAATAACTTTACTAGCGGATGGGTGATTGATTGACTATCAATAATTTACTGTTTTAGTCTTAAGACGTGATCAGCAGGATTTTTTAGGCCGTTTCATTACGCCTTCTGTCGGTGTTAAGTCAGTGCCCGGCGCGGCAGCAGCCAGGCCAAAGGAGGAATCATCACATGGCTGATTCGAAAAAAGTTGGCGTCTCGGGCATCATCGAAAAATATCTGATGCCAGTCGCCACCACGCTTAGTCGCTTCAAACCCCTCATTGCGATTCGGGATGGGATCACGACCACGATCCCGTTGATCATTGTCGGTTCATTCTTCATGATCCTGGCCAATTTCCCAGTTGCGGCCTGGACCGCCTGGATCGGCAGCGTCAGCATGCACGGCGTCGCGCTGCTATCGATTTTTACCAAGATCACGAATGGGTCGTTCGGGCTGCTGGGCCTGATCGGGTGCTTCGGGATCGCGTCCAGCTATGCCGAGCAATTTCACACGGATGGTAAATCGGCCGGCATCATTGCCGTCGCGTCCTATTTCGTCGTCACCCCCAGCATTTTCACTGGGGGCAAGGCGCCGGCTGAAGGCATGCCATACGACTTTCTGGGTTCCAAGGGCCTGTTTGTCGGCATCATCATCGGCCTGCTCGCCGGCGGCATTTTCCAGTGGTTCATCAACCACGACGTGCAGATCCACATGCCTGATTCCGTACCGCCGGCCATTGGTAAAAGCTTCTCCGCGCTGATCCCAGGCTTTGCCATTATCACCTTATTCGGCGCCGTTTACGCCCTGTTTTCCTGGACGGGGTTGGGCAACATTCATCTGCTGATCATGCACATTTTGTCGAAGCCTTTGGGCCTGCTCGGCGACACGCTGGGCGGCACCTTGGTCATCACCTTCCTGAACAGCGCCTTTTGGTTCGTCGGCATTCACGGGGCCAACGTGGTCAACAACATGATCCAGCCGGTCTGGCTGATGAACTCCGGGGCCAACCTGAAGTTGGCGCAGGCCGGCAAGCTCACCCTGGGCCACGGGGCTCACATCATCACCGAACCATTCATTGATAACTTCGTCTTCATGGGCGGCGGCGGGGCGACCCTGGGGCTAGTCCTCGGCATCGGGATCTTGGTGCTGATGCACCGCGCCAGCAAGCAGCTGGAGACCCTGGCGCCGCTCACCATCGTCCCTGGCCTGTTCAACATCAACGAGCCGACCATGTTCGGGATGCCGATTGTCTTAAACATGACGCTGATCATCCCCTTCATCCTGGCCCCGATGTGGAACACGCTGACGACCTACATCGTCATGGCCACCGGCCTGGTGCCGCTGACCACCGGGACCATGGTGTCCTGGACCATGCCACCGATCATCTCGGGCTTTCTGACCACCAACAGTTTTACCGGTTCGCTGATCCAGATTTTTAACATCGTGATCGACACGCTGATCTACCTGCCATTCCTGCTGGTCGTCAACAAGTCGCAGAAAACCGAGGAAGCGGGCCAAGCTGACGAACAGGCCGCCTGATCGAGGCGACTTTGCCCACTGAATTAAAAAAAGCGAGTATGCTCTCGCTAGTTCACCGCCGTCGATGACGTTAACCCGCGCACACCCGCTTTTTTGCTGCGTAAGTTTCAACACCACCGCCGCGGCGTCAGATCTCGCCCAGCAGCTGGTAAGCGACCGCCAGCATGCCGCCACCGATGGCCCCGTCTTGCGGGCCAAACGGCTTAACAGTGACATTTTGCGGCTGCACCGAGGTCAGCTGAAACTGGTTAGCCACCAGCGTTTTTTGAAACAGGGCCAGCAGCTGCGGCTGGTCAAACAATTGGCCGTGCAAAATGATGCGGTTGGCGTCGATCACCAGGGCCAGGGTGTTCAGCGTCACCGCCAGCGACTCGATGGCGCTTCGCAGCATGGTGACCACGCCCTGATCACCCATTTGAAACGCCTTGAAAACCGTCTCCATATGGATGTCTTCAGGCCGCGCGACCAACTGACGCAGGTATGTCGCGTTGGCATTTTCGTAAAGCAACTTGGCCTTTTTGACCAGCCATTCATGGCTCGCCGTCGTCTGCAAACAGCCGCGCCGGCCGCAGTCGCAAAGCTCCCCGTTGGGATCGACAATGATGTGCGCAATTTCGCCGTTGACGAAATTCTTGTAGCCATAGAGGTGCCCATCATGGATGGTGGAGCAGAAAATGCCGCGCGCCACGTGAAGGTACGTGAAGTTGGTGCCGCTTTTATCCGGACCAATCAACTGCTCGGCCACGGTTTCGCAGTGGACATTGTTCTCATAGTAAACGGGCAGCGGCTTGAACGCTTCATTGAAGGGCCGCAAGCTGACGTGCTTCCACGTCGGATTGGCCGACACCACGATTTCCTGGTCCGCCAAGTAGTGGCCCGGGACCGCCACGCCGATCGCCGTGATGGGCAAGTCCTGATGGGCATTAAGGAAGTCCTTGATGTCCGTCACGATCGCCGGCACGGCAAGAAAGTGTAAGTCGTAATCGCGCGCGGTCTGGCGCTTGCGGGAGGCGTATACCTGACCGCAGCGGTCAATGATGCACAGCGTGTAGCTGGAAGCCGTCAGTTCAACGCCGAGCACCTTCGGCCCACCCGGCGCCACTTCCAACAGGATCTTGCGCCGGCCGGATTGATGCTGGGCGGCCGCTGCCCCACTTTCCCGGATCACCCCAGCTGCCAGCAGCTGCGCGGTCACGGCACTGGTCGTTGCCGGCGTGATGCCGGTCAGCCGCACGATGTCACTGCGGGAAATCGGTCCTCTAGTGTAGAGCTGCTTGAGGATCTGCTGCTGCAACTGTGTTTGCCTTTTCGTCATGGTAATCATCCTTTCCCCAAACTTATTATAGCATTTAATTATAAATAATAATATTAAAACACCATATTTGGGCTTGTAAGCGGTTGACTATTTATAATTTGTTGCTTATTGTAAAAGAGTAATCAGCAGCGGCCAACTCGGACGGACCGCCGTCTGATGACTCATGCCATTATTTTTGGGCAAGCACGTGACGCTGTCACGTGCACAAAGGAGGACTTACACATGGCTGATTCAAAGCAAGGCGGCTTCAACGGTGTCATTGAAAAGTACCTGATGCCGGTCGCCACCAAATTAGCACAATTCAAACCACTGATCGCCATTCGTGATGGGATCACCGTCACCATGCCGCTGATCATCGTGGGCTCATTCTTCATGATCCTGGCGAATTTCCCAGTGGCCGCTTGGACCGCGTGGATCGGCGCCGTCGCCGTGCACGGCGTGACGCTACTGTCGGTTTTTACTAAGATCACAAACGGGTCGTTCGGTCTGCTGGGCTTGATCGGGTGCTTCGGCATCGCGGCCAGCTACGCCGAACAGCACAAGACGGATGGTAAATCCGCCGGCATCATTGCCGTTGCTTCATACTTTGTCGTGACCCCCAGCATTTTCACCGGGGCCAAGGTGCCAGCTGAAGGCATGCCATACGACTTTCTGGGCTCCAAGGGCCTGTTCGTCGGCATTATCATCGGCCTGGTCACTGGCGGCGTATTCCAGTGGTTCATCAACCACGACATTCAGGTCCACATGCCTGATACCGTTCCGCCGGCTATCGGCAAGAGCTTCTCGGCGCTGATCCCGGGCTTTGCGATCATCACGTTCTGGGGCGCAATTTACGCCATCTTCGCCTGGACCGGGTTAGGCAATATTCACCTGCTGATCATGAACATTCTGTCTAAGCCGCTGGGCCTGCTTGGCGACACGCTGGGCGGCACGTTAGTCGTCACCTTCCTGAACAGTGCCTTCTGGTTCGTCGGGATCCACGGCGCCAACGTTGTCGACAACATCTTCCAACCGATCTGGCTGATGAACTCCGGGGCCAACCTCAAGCTGGCCCAGGCCGGCAAGTTGACTCTGGCTCATGGCGCGCACATCATCACCGAGCCGTTTGTTGATAACTTCGTCTTCATGGGCGGCGGCGGTGCCACCATCGGCTTAGTCCTAGGGATTGGGATCTTGGTGCTGATGCACCGCTCAAGCAAGCAGTTGGAAACGCTGGCGCCTTTGACCATTGTCCCTGGTTTATTCAACATTAACGAACCGACCATGTTCGGCATGCCGATCGTGCTTAACACGACCTTGATCATCCCCTTCATCCTCGCGCCGATGTGGAATACCATTATCACCTACTTTGCGATGGCATCCGGCCTTGTCCCGTTGACCACTGGCACCATGGTTTCTTGGACCATGCCACCAATCATCTCAGGGTTTCTGACCACCAACAGCTTCGCCGGGTCGCTCGTCCAGCTGTTTAACATCGTCATCGATATTCTGATTTACCTGCCGTTCCTGTTCGTTGTCAACCGGACGCAAAAGACCCAAGAAGCCGGCGAAGCAGCGAAGCAGGCCGCGTAAATCTTGCTTAATTTGAAAGGAGTTTCTCATGGTTAAACGTTTGATCAGTACCACCACCAGCGAAGTCCTCGCCATGAACGGGGCCGAGCTCAAGCAAAGCATCAAGGCCTCTGAAGGCCGCACCGTATTGTCCGAAAATGTCGTGCTCACCCCACCGCAAGACGGCATCACGTACTCCGAAGTTGCCGCCGCATTTGGCGCCGACCTGATCCTGCTTAACGGCATGGACGTCCTGAATCCCATCATTCTGGGCCTCTATCCCGGCGAAAATGACCTCTCAACCGCCAAGCCGCGCCACGACGGCGAAAGCATTCACCGCCTGCAAAAACTGGTCGGCCGCCCGATTGGCGTCAACCTGGAGCCGGTCGACCCGAACGCCGACATGGCTGAAACCCGGCTGGTCATCCCCGAGGGCCGCATGGCTTCCGAGAAAACCCTGACGGAGGTTCAGCGCCTGGGCTTCAACTTTGTCTGCCTGACCGGCAATCCTGGCACTGGCGTCACCAACGCCCAGATCGCCGCGAACATCAAGGTCGCCAAGAAAGTCTTCAAGGGCCTGATCATTGCCGGCAAGATGCACGGTGCCGGCGTCAACGAGCCGGTCGTTTCAGTGGAAGCCACCCAGTCCTTCCTGGACGCCGGCGCCGACGTCATTCTGGTGCCTGCAGTCGGCACCGTGCCAGGTCTGGACGACGACGAGATCAAGAAGATCGTCAAGCTCGCCCACGCCAATGGTGCGCTGGTCATGAGCACCATCGGGACCTCACAGGAAGGTTCCGGCGCCAGCTACATTGAGTCCGTGGCGATTCGCAACAAGATTGACGGGGTCGACATCCAGCACATTGGCGATGCCGGTTGGGGCGTCGTACCGCCAACCGAGACCATTTATCCGCTGAGCAAGGCGATCCGTGGCACGCGGCACGCCATTGCTCGCATGGCCCGGTCGATCAACCGTTAATCCAAACTTCTCATCAGACAGCGACGCAATCAATGAAGTGCCATAGAAAAGTTAGACAAATTTTCTACCACAACAATATCTGGTTC
>NZ_AYZJ01000032.1:0-32567 GCF_001436615.1 Lacticaseibacillus camelliae DSM 22697 = JCM 13995 | reverse complement strand
TCCAATCAGCACTGAACCATCGTCCCAGACGTATTCTGAACTATCTTCGACCATGCAATTACTACCGACGCATGGCTTAACAACCTAGACCACTATCAAGGATTCGTTATCATCGTTGCACTTGACTTGAAAATTGAGGAAAAAAAAACTACTAAACTTTCACCTAAATCAACCCGCGCACCCGCTGCCTCAGCGCCGGCACCACGCCGGCCTCAAACCACGGGTTCTTCTTCATCCAGCCGTAGTTCAGCGGCGACGGGTGCACCAGCGGAAAATACTGCGGCAGGTAGTCTTGGTAGTGCTGGACCGTCGCCGTCAGCGTCTTCTGCCGGCGCGTGCCCAGGTAGTAGCGCTGGGCGTACTGGCCGATCAGCAGGGCCAGCTCCACATGCGGCATTAACTTCAAAAGCGGCGCGTGCCACTTTTCCGCAAAGCCCTTGCGCGGCGGCAGGTCGCCCGACTTACCCTTGCCCGGATAGTAAAAGTCCAGCGGCAGGATGCCGATGCGGCCGGTGTCGTAGAACTCCTCGCGAGTCACGCCCATCCAATCGCGCAGGCGGTCGCCGCTGGGGTCGTTCCAGAAGCTCTCGGTTTCTTGGGCCTTGCGACTGGGCGCCTGGCTGATGATGAGCAGCCGCGCGTTGGGGTCGATTTTGTACAGCGGCTTCACCCCTGCCTTAGTGTAGTCGGCGTTTTGGGGATCAGCCATGATGGCGTTAAAAATTTCACTGGCGGTTTGCATGCTGATGCTGTTTGGCCTCCTTGCGGGCGAGCTTTTTCGATAGACCGTGCTTATTGGGCTTGATGACGCGCTTGTGCGGCCGCTTTTCCGCGTAAAACACAAAGTAGCCGTCTTGCTCCGTCACCTGCACAAAACCGAAGACGCTTCTGATCTTGTTTTCGTACCAGGTCCGGCGCTTGGTCACCATGTAGAGCTTGCCAAAATCGGTCAAATGCTGGTGGGCGCCTTCGATGAAGCCCTTGGCCACCTTGAAATCCGTGTGGTACGGCGGGTTGGACAGCACCGCATGAAAGGTCTGGCCGTTGAGCTGGCCCCAGCCGTCGCTGACCAGCGCGCACACGCTGACGTCGTTGGCCGCGGCGTTTTGCTGGGTCAGTCGCACCGCGTCGGGGTCGACATCGACCGCGGTCACCGCGGCGTTCGGCAGCGTTTTGGCCAGAAAAGTCGCCACGAACCCGAAGCCGCAGCCCAAGTCGAGGATGCGACCCCCATCCTTCAGCTGGGCCACGTCGAGCATCGCCGCCGTGCCGCGGTCCAGGCCACGCGGGGAGAACACCGTGGCGTCTGTTTCAAAAGTTAACGAGACATCGTGATAATCGATCTGCATAAAATTCCTTCCACCCAGCTGCTAAATCACCGTTGCCAGGTTATCCTTCAGGACCTGCGCCGACTCGGTCAGCTTGGCCAGGTCGTCCTTGTTCAAGTCCAACTGTAAAATGCGATCCAGCCCCTGGCCGCCAAGCAGCACCGGCACACCGATCGACACGTCGCGCAGCCCGTACTCCCCTTGCAGGTGCACGGACATCGCAAACGCGGCGTGGTCATCGTTGAGAATCGCTGCGGTCAGCCGAGTCAGGCTGGCGGCAATGCCGTAGAACGTGGCGCCTTTTTTGTCGATGATCGAGTACGCCGCTGTTTTGACCTGGTTGCTCAGGGCGTCAAAATCGCGCGCCTGCTGGGCCTTCGGGACAAAGTCGCACAGGGGCTGGCCGCCAATCGTCGCAAAATCCCACACTGGGAACTCAGAGTCGCCGTGCTCGCCCATAATGTACGCATGCACGGTCCGGACGTCGACGTTGTAGCGGCGGCCGATCTCCGAGCGCAGCCGGGCAGAGTCCAGCGCGGTGCCGGACCCCAGCACGCGGTTGCGCGGCAGGCCGGACAGGCGCAGCACCAGCTCGGTCAGCACGTCGACCGGGTTGGAGGCCACCAGGATGATGCCGTCGAAGTGGTTGGCCATGATGTTCTTGGTGATGTCCGTGATGATCGCCGCGTTTTTCGCCAGCAGCTGCAGGCGCGTTTCGCCAGGCTTTTGCGCGACGCCCGCCGTGATCACGACCAGGTCCGCGTACTCGACATCGGCGTAGCTCGCCGCGTAAATGCTTTTCTGCGCCACGTACGGCAGCGCGTCGGACAGGTCCTCGACGTCGCCTTGCACGCGGGTCATGTTGACATCGATGATGCCCAGGCTGCCGCCCACCCCGCTGGTGAGCAGGTTAAACGCATAACTGGAGCCGATCGCACCGTCGCCGATCAAGACAATATTGGCAGATTTCATGAGGCGTTCCTCCTTATGGACTGAGTGAAGTGACCACCGCTGCGGGCAGGCCTGAAGACGGCTGGCCGCGCTTTAATTGCGTCTTCAGTATACAGGCCGCGTCGGTGAAAAGAAAATATTTGCGCACCGCACAAGGATCTCGCACCCACCATGTTCGCCCTATCCGAACCGCCAATAATGCGTTAGAATTAAAGCGCATACATAGGCGACGTGCTGCTAACTCATTGCCAATTGCACCTGCCGCATATCATAGGAGGAGTGGTCTTGAAAAAAATCCTCGTTGTCTTAACTAACACGACTCAGTTCACCAAGAAGCCCGAAGCCACCGGCCTCTGGCTGGGTGAGGCGACCGAGTTCGTCGACATCATGGCGTCACATTACCAAATCGATTATGTCAGCCCGCAAGGCGGCTATGTGCCACTGGACCCGCGCAGCCTGAAAGCCGCCGACGCCGCAGTGCTGGCGCGGTACCGCGACCGTGAGTTCCAGCGCAACGCTTTGTGCGACACGTTAGCCCCGGGCGTGATCAACCCCACCGACTACGCGGCCATTTACTACACCGGCGGCCACGGCGTGATGTTCGATTTTCCGGAGAACCCAGCGCTGCAAACCATCGCGCAACAAATCTACGCTTCAGGCGGCTATGTGACGTCGGTCTGCCACGGCATCGCCGGCCTGCTTAACTTGCGAGACGACCAAGGCCAGTACCTCATCGCCGGCCGCCACGTGACCGGATTCACGACTCAAGAGGAAATCCTCTCGCAAAAGCGCGGCCTTGTCCCGTTTTTGAACGAAAAAGTCGCGGCAGACCGCGGTGCCCACTTCGACAAAAAGGTCCCGTTCCGGCCGTTTGCGATCAAGGACGGCCAGCTGATCACGGGGCAAAACCCGTGGAGCGTCAAATCCGTTGCCAACACCTTGCTGCAGGCGCTGGCCGGGACAAATTAAAACCCGCGCCACAGAATCTGCACGGGTCTTGAAACTTTACTGATAGAGACGAGCGGCCTTGCTTGCTTCGGCAAACTTGGCGCCCGCCTTTTTGTTCGCACTTTTCAGGGCGCTGAGCTCCTGGCTGAACACATCGACTTCACCCGTCAGCGCAGCCAGGCGTTTCGCGTCTACCACCAGCTCACTGGGGTGTAGCGCGTGCAACGCGAACAGAATGTCCAGTCCGACGTTGAGCAGTTGCGGCTGCCACAGGTGCTGCAGGTGGACCTGAATACCTTGGCAGACCTCGCCCTGGTACTGGCCCGCCAGCGGTTTGAACACGGTCGGCCGGTAGTGGACCTGCCTGCTTTGCCCGGCCAGGGTCTGGCTGAGCATTTCGCTGAGTTTTTGGCTGTTCAGCCACGGCGCCCCGAACTGCTGAAACGGCAGCGCGGTGCCGCGCCCGACCGAAACATTGAGCCTCTCAAGCAGCCCCAGTCCCGGCAGCAGCGCCACGCTGGCCAGCGTAGGGAGAAATTGCTTCGGTGCGATCCACGGCAGGTCATTTTCCGCCACCGTGCCGGTCGCGTCCCAACCGGTCACCGGCACCACCCGCAGGTCGCAGTCGATTTGCGGATTGGCCCAGCGCGCCAGCTCACCCGGCGTCAGGCTGTGTAAAATAGGTAGCCCTGCCACGCCATCAGCAGAAGCCAGCGCCGCCGGCATCGGCGTGCCTTCCGGATCCAGGCGGCCAAGCGGCAGCACGCGGTCAAAGACCACGAAAGGCACATCCGCCTCGGCTGCCGCCTGCATGCCCGCCAGCTCCAGCGCCACACTAGCATCGAACCGCACGCCGGTGGCCGCGATGTCGTAAGCCAGCACGTCCACGTCAGCCAGCGCCCCCACGGGCAAATTGGCGCCAGTGAAGTTCACGACCGGCACCGCCGAAACCGGCGCGGTCGCCTCTCCTTGGCAGAACAGTTTAACGACTTTCCCTAACGTGTTCAGCACCTGCGCGTCAGGGGTGAAGTCCTTAGCGACCCCGGTCTGATTAGTGATCAGCCCGATGCGCTGCCCCTTCAGTGTTTTTTCTGCCATTTGACTGTTGTCGATTCCGTTATTGGCCATCGTCTGCCCCCTGTTTTTCGTTAAGTATAACGTACCGCACCTGCCGCCAAGTCGGCAAATTACTCGGCTTTACAGTTCCGTCATTCCCATGCCGCGCTGGCCCCAGCCGTGATAGGACGCCGCCAGCCAGGAGAGAAAGTGGACCCCAGCAGACGAAAGCTGACCGCGGGCGGCCAGCGGGGAAAGCTGACGTTGAAGGTCGGCTGCGACCCGCGGCTCGTAGACGTGCTTGGTCAGATCCGCCTTGGCACTTTGGAGGATCGCCACTTCTTTTGCCGGGGTTGCATCGTCGGCCAATAGCTGATCCACTTGTTGCAGTAAATTAGGCGCCTTGTCTTTGCTCATCATGAGCCTCCTTGAATGAGATGGCCTGAACTGGCCAGCAGAAACCGGTCACCAAAAACCAATGCGTCCAGCGTACCACCACTGACCCCCGTTCGGCCACGATTACTTGACCGGCGCCGGACCGACCGAATAAAGGCGGCTTATGAACTCGTTTTAGCTGGCGAAACCATGCGCCAAGAGACAAAAAGTGCCTCGCCTCACTAACTGAATAGCGAAACGAAACACCAGTAACTGATTAAATCACGCCGTTCACCAGCGCGAGAAAAGTCGTCAAGATCAGCATATCCGCGGAGCCGCCAAGACTCAGGTTCCGCCTTAAAAAGTCGCTGTTCATTTGGGCGAGTAACTTTTTGCCAGCGTCAGTGTGGGTGCCCCCGGCATCAAGAATTGCCTGCGCCTGGGCCTGCGCGTCAGCCACGACAGCAGTGGTCCCGGCGCGGTGGATCAGATTGGTATCCTCGAAATGGGCCACGATTGCCAGCAAGCTGTCGAGCAGCCGCTCGTTCAAGCTGCCTTGGGCCTGCTTCAGCGTGGGCAACCCATGCGCAAAGACGCTAGGATAGCCGGCTTCGGCCTCGCCGCGCACCCCGGTCAATCCGTGGGCCAGGTAGAGTTTCTCCCCGGCCGTCAGCGCGGCCGCGGGTTTGCCTGCCGTGTGGGCGAAGTCCTGCTCAGTCAGTCCCGCCAGCATCTGCTGAACGACGGCCTGCACCGATGCGGCACCTGGTGCGGCCTGCTGATAGGCCGTCGCCGCGACCAGGATGCCCAGCGAAAAGATCGCGCCTTTGTGGGTGTTAACCCCGCCAGTCGCCTGGTACATCGCCTTTTCCGCCTGGACGCCGGCCGGGCGCAGCTGTTGGAACAGCGCGGGCAGCTCAGCTGTCCACCCCGCGCCCGCAGTGGCACAGAACTGCAGGTAAGGCTGCAGGCTGAGGCTGGAGTCGATGAAGGTAAACACCGTCATGTCCGGATGCGGACCGGCGCTGACCGGATCGACCAGCCCTGGCTTGGGATTGACGCTCACTTCGTAAAGAAGTGCACGCGTGGCAAAATTGGCGAGCTGCGCCGAGCTATATGACGACATAAAAGAGTCCTTTCACTTGTTCTGCATCATGAAGTGCCGCAGCGTCTGGTTGAACGGCTCCGGCACCTCGGCCATGATATCATGACCGCAATTGGGAATCATCACCTCACGCACATGCGCGTTGCGGCGCATCACCCACTGGCCGTACCCATTGTTGAAATACGGGGTCTGCAAGGCGGTCACAAACAGTGTCGGCGCCGTTTCCGCCGTCGCCGCCCCGCGCCAGTCCGCTTCGTAATGATTCTTGAGCAGAGCAAGCCCTGCCTCATGGGAAAACGGATGGCGACTTTCGGCGCGGATGAAGGTGTTCATCACCTGGGGCGCCATGCCGTGCAGGGTCTCGTGGCCCGGGCGCGGTCGCACCAGCTGCACCGGTGCGGTGCGTGCGGTGAGGCCCTGAAACCCGTACGGCCAGTCAGGCGTGTTGATCATTTTCGGCGACTGATCCACGATCACTAGTCCGCTGACCGCAACTTCTGGATACTTTTGGCGAAACGCCCACAGCACGCTGGCACCCATTGAGTGCGCGACCAGCAGCGGCCGGGTCAGGTTCAGTCCTTTAATGACAGCCAGCAGATCATCCGCCAGCTGCTCAAGACTGGTTGCCACGGCCCCGATCGATTCGCCCTGGCCGCGGTAGTCGAAACACACGGTTTGCGCGCGCCGGCTAAACGTTGCCATTTGCGCGGTCCAAATCTCCTTGTAGCTGCCAAACCCGTTGAGAAACACCACCGGACGGCCGCTGCCTTCAGTTTGAATGGCTAATTTTGCTTCAGGCACTTCTAACACTTTTAACGCTCGCTTTCAAAATGCCAGGGGTCATCTGTCAATTGGGGACCGCTCGCCGTTTTCATCATGATCTGAGCGTCCCGGTGCTGGGCGTACTCCTCCAGGGAGAAGCCGTCCTGACCGTGAACCACCTGAATGTCCGCGTGCGCGCCGGCAATGGCCTGCAGCCGCTGGACCAACTGCGCGGCGGCGGCCAAGCTCAGCGGCTGGGCTGGGCGATTCATGATAACATCCACGTCCGAAACCGGGCGGGCCATTTTCAGCCCGGTCACCAGCTCGAACTGCAGACTGCCGCCAACGCCCCAGTCAAAGCCTTGCAGCAGCGGCTGAAGCTGAACCAGCTTGTGAAACGCGGGCAGCTGCGCCCGCGCCGGGTCCAGCTTTGGCAGCAGCGCCAGTGCCTGCTGCGGTGTGACCGTTTCGGTGTACCCTTCTGGGGCCACAAACGCCGCGAAGCGCTGAGGCTTCTGATAGCCACGAAGGCCGACCGGATACCGGTCGGCCTGGGGGCCACGCCGCACGATCACGTACGGTGATTCATTAAGCATGGCTTCTGCCCATGCCGGCAACGCCGCACTCGCCGTTAAAGCGCTGCGACTTTTCAGCCGGATGAGCGTGTGGGGTGCTAGTCGTTCCATTGCTGATCCATCAGCGCGCGGACTTTGTTGGTGGCCTTGCGACCGCCGCCTTCGCCGTTGACCGCGATGGCGTTCGTGTAACGGAACGAAAGATCGGTCGGCGCGTTTTCGAGGCTCTTAAAGGCATCGTCCAGTGCAGCCTTAACGGTGGAAACAGCCTTTTCGTCGTGGTCGTACCCCTTCACACCCTTGATCAGGTTGTACAGGGAGCCCAGCTTCTGGTAGTTTTCAATGTCGTAAGCCATGGCTGGCACGTGCTTGGTGGCCTCTTCCAATTCGGCGATCGTCCGCTGGGTAATGCGGGCACTGGAGGCCTTGCTCATCGCCTGAATGGTGATGTCAAGATCATCGAGCGCGACCAACCGGTTCGACTGCAGGCCCTGGGCCAAGAAACCGCCGGAAACCGCGTCGCCGGGGATAAAGGAAACCACCTTGTGACCGGCCTGACGCGCCCGGGCATAGGCACTCGCAGCAGAAGCCAAGGCCATGTGGATCCCAATCAGCTCTTCTTTGTAACCGTACGCCTGACTCGGCACATCCACCACAATGACGATCGGCGTCTTCTGGGCCGCCGGCTTGTCCTTGTCGGCAGCGATCAAATCGTTGACGACACTGGCAACGGTGTAGCCTTCCTGCAGCCCTGCCTCGCCGTGGCGGACCCGCGGAAAGCGATTGTTTTCGTCGGGCACAATGGCGACGTATTCGCGACCGTCAGCCTGGGCGTGCAGCACAGTCGGCACGTCGCTCTTGGCATTCTTGATGCCGGTCAGCAGTTCGAACCAGTTGCGGCCGCGAGACTTGGTGCCAGGCTGACTGCCTTCAACTGCTGGGGCCAAGTGATGCGCCTTAACGTCGACCTGCTTGAACAGCTTGTCGTAACCGGCAATGTCCAGCGGTTTGCTTGGATCGAGTTGGTCAAGCAAGGACAGGTAGAAGTCCCCGCGCTGATCGCGATGAGAATCCTTCTTTTCGTTGATGGCATCGCTGATGGCCTTGCGGAAGGCCTCAACATCGTCTGCCACGACCTCATCGATGATGCCGGTGGCCTGACGCTGCTTGGTGCCCAGCGTGTCCCAGATCAGATTCTTGTCGGAAGAATCCCATTCTTTGACGCCGGCTTCCTGCTCGATGACTTCGGGGCCGTTCAAGCCGATGCGGGCCTTGTCGGTACCAATGACATAAGACAGCAAGGCGTTGGTGATGGACATGCCACCGAAGGAGCCGACCCGACCGGGCACGAGCCCGATGACTGGGACATACTTCTTGAGCGCAATGACCATGTTGTGGATCTCGGAAATTGAAAGCAGGCCGTAGTTGGCTTCCTGCAGGCGAACACCGCCGGTATCCAAAATGATGATTGGGTAAATGGTGTTGCCGGCCTTGTTGTCAGCCAAGGCGTGCTCCAGTGCGGAAACGATTTTCGCCCCGGACACTTCACCGATACCGCCGCCCTGGAAGCTGCCTTCAATGGCGATGATCAGGGTGTTTTTGCCGTCAAGCTTGCCCTTCATGACCACAATGCCGTCATCGGCTTCGGGCACAATGCCCTGCGGCTCCAAATGCGGTGAAATCATGTTGTCAAACGGGCCAATCAGTTCACGGGTGCTGTCCGCGTCAAGTAAGGCTTCAGCGCGCTGCCGGGCGTGCAATTCTACAAAACTATTGCTCATCTTTCAACGCCTCCATTGCTTGGGTAAGCCGCAGGTTAACGACCCCAGGGGTGGCCCCGAAGTCATTGATTTCAAAATCCGCCAGCAGCGGGTAGCGGTCAAAGAAGCGGGTCAGAACGTTCTGCCAAACTTCTTTAAAACCGTCGCTGCCGGTCACAATATTCAGCTCGGACTCTTTTTTGTCCGTCGGCTTCATGATGACTTCAAGGTCACCGGAGGCAACCACGCCAATGTGGACCGGGTGGTCGATCGGCTGGGTCGCTTGATACTTAAAGTGCAATTTTTCCATGATAGTGCTCCTCTCATGTGGAAAGGCTGCGGAGCGCGGCGTTCTTAGCCCGACGGCTAGCCTAGCTCAAGCCATTGCCGGCCGTTTTTGCCGGCGATGGTTTGAGCGTAGCTAGACGCTCGGGCGTTGCCGCGCGGAGCGCAACTGCGATAGACTGCCAGGCGCGCCTCGAAAAATGTTCCGTAGTCGCGCTTCGGGCTCGCAACGGGGGAGCATCTAGCTACGCCTAACGCCTCGCCGGCCAAGAACGCCGGCAATGCGTTAGGCTAGGCTAGCTGTCCCCCTAAGACCGCGAGCCCTACGCAGCCTTATGACCAGCTTCTGAACTTCGCCGGCGGGTTGTACAAACCTTTGGACCACTTCACGAGGTCCTCCATGTTCTGCGCTGCCAGCAGCGAACGGGTCGCCTGGTTGCGGTTGACGCCAAGGTCTTCTGGGAACGCCACGATGCCGCGCTCGCGCAGATCCTTAACGACCGCCGGATCAGACCGCAGGCCCACTGGGGTGACCCCGGCGATGGCCTCAATCGCCGCCTGCCGCTCAGCCATGGAATCGGTCTTGTACAAGTATGCGATCCCTTCCTCGGTCACGATGTGCGTCGTGTCCTCGGAGTAGATCATGATCGGCACGTTTGCCAGCTTGGCCTCTTCGCGGACCTTGACCGCGTCAAGTGAATCAACGAAGACGGGCCGCTTGTTAGAGCCAAAGGTTTCAACCATTTGGACGACCAGCTTTTGGCCTTTGCCCAGCGGATCATTGTCCGGCCGCAAGCTCTGCCATGCCGGTGTTGAGTGACGGCGCCCGGTTGGGTTGGAGCCCATGTTAGGCGCACCGCCGAACCCGGACAGCCGGCCGTTGGTCACCGTTGATGAGTTGCCGTACTGGTCGATCTGCAGCGTCGAGCCGACAAACATGTCCAGCGCGTACTGCCCAGCCATTTGGCCAAAGGCCCGGTTGGAACGCATCGAACCGTCTTTGCCGACAAAGAAGATGTCAGGGCGCGCCGCGATGTACTTTTCCATCCCAACTTCACCGCCAAATGAGTGGATCGACTGGATCCAGCCGGATTCAATGGCAGGAATCAGGGTCGGGGTCGGGTTAACTTCCCAGTTCGGCACGATCTTGCCCTTCAGGCCCAGCTGCTCGCCGTAGGTCGGCAGCAGCAGTTCGATCGCGGCGGTGTTAAACCCAACACCGTGGTTGACGGACTGAACGTTGTGCTTTTCGTAGATTCCGCGGATGGCCATCATGCCCATCAGGACCTGCAGTTCTGTGATGTTCTGCGGATCACGCGTGAACAGCGGCTCGAGCTGGTAAGGCTCGTCGGCCGGGATCACAACGTCGACCCAGTCGCCTGGGATGTCAACGCGCGGCACCTTGTCGACGATTTCGTTGGCCTGCACGATCACGATGCCATCGTGGAACGCCGCGGATTCAACAATGACCGGGGTTTCCTCGGTGTTGTTGCCGGTGTACAAGTTGCCGTCGTGATCGACCTTGTCCGCCGCGACCAGCACGACGTTCGGGATCAAGTCAACGTACAGGCGGGCGTACAGTTCAAGGTACGTGTGAATGTCGCCGACCTTCAGGGTGCCATCGGCGATCATCTGTGAAACGCGGGTGCTTTGCGGACCGGCAAACGAAAAATCCATCTTGGAGGCAATGCCGTCTTCAAAAATGTCCAGGTGTTCCGGCCGTGAAATACTGCTCATGATCATGTGCAGATCGTGCACTTTTTCCGGGTCGACTGATGCCAGTGTCTTTGACAAGAAACTGGCCTGCTTCTGGTTGTCGCCTTCAAGCACGACCTTATCACCAGGGGCAATCAAGCCTTCCAGCAGGGTCTTGGCATCCTTCGTCTTCGCAAGCTTGCCATCGAGCAGACTGCTCATGGCCGAGAGCTTGCTTGCTTTGGCTTCGCGATGCGTTGCCCAATCACGTTCTTCGCTCATTAATAAGAACCTCTTTCCCATTTATTCAATAAAAATGCTGCATCTGAGACACTCATTTGATCCAGACTGATCTGGTGCAAATCGCCGAACTTCTGGCCCAGGGCCTTGCGGAACGGCCGGCCGGGCGAAAAATTGACGATGCTGTCCGGCTGGTAGTCGTGCGCGACCCCCATCATGGCCTCAAAATAAACCGGGTGCTTCAGGTTTGACGTCAGGTCTTCACGCATCGGCGGCGTCTGCCGAACGGCGCGGCCGGAATAGTTGGCCAGGTAAATACCAGCCGGCTTTTTCAGCTCAACGTCTGCCATCGCCGCGGCCAGCTGCGTGCTGACCTTGGTCATCAGCGGCGAATGTGATGGCACTGGCACCTTCAAGCGGCGGGCCAGGACCGCGCCGTTTTGCTTGGCGAGCGCCACCACCTCATCGATGGCGGTCAACTCTCCGGACAGCGCGGTTTGATCCTCCGCGTTTTGATTCGACGCGTAAACCGGATGCGCGGTGCTGTGGACCTGCGCCACCAGCTTTTCGACCGCGTCACGACTCAGCCCGACAACGACACCCATGCCGTAGCCGGTTGGGTAGGCGCCTTGCATCAGCTCCGCCCGCCGTTTCACGACGCGGAACAAGTCATCTTTTTCCAGACTGCCGATCGCGTACGCCGCGGCGAACACGCCGAGACTGTGCCCCGCCACCAGGTGGGGCTTCAGGCCGGCTTTGAACATTGCATCGACCTGCGCGACTTGCAGTAGCTCGATGCCCACCTGCAGCTGAACGGAGTCCTGATAGGCAATGTCTGTGTCCAGAAGCTTCATTCCCAGCAAGTCCGCCACGTGGCTGCGTAAATCGGCATCCACGTCCGCCAGCATGCCGGCGTGTTGGCCGCCTTGCCCGGGGAAAATCCATAATGAATTCACGGTTGACCTTCTCTCTAGTTCCATCCGATCGCTCTCACGGTTACACTTTAACTGGTATTGATACCGATGTATAATGAATCTTAATCATATATATAATTCCTAGTTATGAATGAAAGCAGGTCTACCCATGAATCTCACTCAGCTCCAAGGGTTCGTTTACACCGCCCAAACCGGCAGCATCACCCAGGCCGCTAAACAGGCCTACATCAGCCAGCCGGCCATGTCGAAAATGATCCAGGAGCTCGAAAAAGAGCTCGGCGTCTCCTTATTTGACCGCGTCGGCCGCGGCATCGAGATCAACGATGCCGGCCGCACCTTTTTGAATTACGTTGAGGCCGGACTGGACCAAATCGAAGCCGGGGTCGAGGCCGTCGCCAACCCGACGACTAAGCAGCAGCCGATCCGCCTGCTGGTCGAGGTGGCCTCCGCCTTGATTCCAGACATCATCACCACCATCCACCAGATCTATCCCAACGCGCCAATCAAACTGACGCAGCGCATTGCGGCGGTCAACGAGACGCGCGACTTTGACTTCACGATTTCCACGCGCACGCCTCGCCCTGACCGCCGCGCGGTGACCCTGTTAAACGAGGAGATCCTGATTGGCAGTGCCGATCCCAAAATCAAGGAACAGCCTTTTATTCAGCCTGCCGACTTGGCGGGGCAGCCCATCGTCTCGCTCGGCCCGCACACCCCGTTGCGCGACACCCTGGACGCTTACTTCGCCAAAAACGGCATTCAGCTTAACTATCAGTTCGAATCCGACGACCCTGCCAGCATCCGCGCCATGCTGGGGGCGGGCATCGGGGTTGGCTTCATCCCCTCAGTCACTTGGGCGGGCACCGGCAAGCGGCTGAACCTGGCACGCATCACCCCGGATCCGCCATTTCGGACCATCTACCTCACCGAGGGCCAGGCCAAGGAAGACGTTCGGACGCGGCAGGTCGCCAACGCCTTGGTGGCGCTGTTTGTGGGCGAGCGAGCCAAGGCGCTGACGGTCTGACAATAAAAAGTATCGCTTGCAACTGATTGCGTAACTCGTTACACTAACTCCGATAGTTCCCGCCGATCGCTTCTCACAAATTCGAATTAAGGTGGGACAAACCAATGAGTGATACCAAACCGCTCGAACCAGCCGCCGATATTGGCGACTACCTCAAGCTGGGCGCGTGTACTGCCGTCATGTCGCAGCCAATCATGAGCTACGCCTTGACGACCAGCCCCAGCATCGGCGCACAGACCTGGATCGGAATTATGTACAACCTGGTCAAGTACACGGCGCCAGCCTTTATTTTTGGCATTCTGTACACCACGACCCGCACCACCATCGCCGACCGCAGCCTGACTTACGGGCACTACATGAAAAATATGTGGCACGCCCTTTTCGTCCCGACCATCTGGTGGACGTTTATTTATCTGCTTGTCATGCCACAGATGCAACAGGTCAACCAGTATCATGATCTGGGCTCATTTTTATGGCATTTCATCAACGGGAATGCCGCACCGCATTTGTGGTACAACACCATGATGCTGCAGTTCATCATCTTGATGCCGCTGTTTTGGGCCATCGGCCGCTGGTGCGGTCAAAACGTGAAGCGCGGCGTGATCACCGCCTGCACGACTGTCGTCATCGCGGCGCTGTGGCTGTGGTTCTACGACACGCAGGTGTTCAACGGCCCACACGCCACCGACTGGTACCTGTTTGACCGACTGTTCATCAGCTTCTTCATTTACGGCGTCTTCGGGACGCTTGCCTGGCAGTACCGCAAGCAATTTAACCGCGCCATCATGAAGTGGTGGCCGGCTTTGGTCGTCGTGTTCCTCGGGACCTTCTGGTGGACCAACCACGAGCTGTTCAGCTATGGCTTCCCCATCAGCCTCGGCAATGCACCGTACTACAAGCCGTCCATGACGCTGTACGACCTGGCCGTGATTGGCCTGTTTTCCGCCCTGTGCCTGTACCAGGTCAAGGCTCGCCGGCCGTTCACCAAGTTCGTTCACAAGTTTGCGGGCTTTGCCTACAAGGCTTACCTGTCCAACGTGTTCTGGTCCGAGTGCCTGTGGCTCCTTTTTGGCAAGAACCTGACCACCAGCAACACTTGGGCTGGCATCCTGATCCTGTACGTGATGACCTGGTGTCTGTCGTTCGCCTCGGCGTTCGGTCTGCACGCCATCTGGTCACGCCTCAAGCCGATGCTTTTTAACCCGAAAACTGCGGCTGCCTAAAGGCAACGCAAAGGCGCGCGAATCAGCAATGATCTGCGCGCCTTTTTGGTGCTATTTGACTGGCGCCGCCTTGCACAGCGACCCGCAGCGACACTGCTCCGGCGTCACCATATCGCACTGGCAACGCCCGTGCGACCCTGCGCAAGCGCAACCGTCATGACAAACCATGCCCTGGTGGCACATGGGGTTCTCTTTATCCGAATCCATTTGCTCGCCTCCGTACTCGCAGGATACCCGCGAAGGCCCAAAAGCGCAAGCCGAAAGTCAAAAAAAGCGGCACGCGGCCGCTTCATTGCAAGAACGAAATTATTTTTGGTCCTTGAGCGCGATGGTCTTGATAATGCGCTCGCCCAGTTCAATTTCCGTGTTGGCGGCCATGAACTGATCCTGCGCGTGGATCAGGAGGATCGACTTTTGAATCATCTTCCCGTTCATTTCCTGAGTCATCAGCGAAGTCTGAATATTGTGCGCGCCGTTGAGTTGTTCCTTGGCGTCCGCAATCTTCTTCGTTGCGCCGTCGTTATCACCGGCAAGGGCGGCGTCAATGGCCTCAAGCGCGGTCGACTTTGCATTCCCAGCTGATAAAATAATCTGCATTGCAGTTTGTGCGACATCTTCATCCAATCTAATATACCTTCTTCGTCTAAGTTGATTTTGAAACCACTTTCAGTATGTTGTTGAAAGCGCCGTCTGTCAAGGCGTTTCGTGGCAAGGCAGGCGCGCGTCAAGCCCGTTTGGCAAAAAATGCAGGGCCGCTAGCAGCGGCGACCGCGCATTTTTCACAATCTAGAAACGGATTAAACCTCGCTGAAATCGATGTCGAGGTCTTTCTTCGCGGCGGCCTGCTCCTCGCCGATATACTGCTTATCGAGCATCTTGACGAACGGGTAGTAAATCAAAACGCCCAGAATGATCTCGAACAGCTGCAGCACCGACGCGGTCCAGGACCCAGTCGCCAGCCACCCAGAGATGATTGGCGGCGTCGTCCATGGCAGCAGCACCCCATTCGTGCGCGGCACCCAGCCAAGGGTCATGACCAGGCCGGAAATCAGGGTGTTGAGAACCGGCACGGTGATGAACGGGATCGCAATGATCGGGTTCAGGACCACTGGCAGCCCGAAGATGATTGGCTCGTTGATGCCGAAGATCCCCGGCAAAATCGCCAACTTTGCCAGCTCCCGGATCCGCTTGGACTTGCAGACGGCAAACATGACGATCAGCAGCGACAGCGTGGACCCACCGCCACCGTACGTGGTGAAGATATCAATGAATGGCTGCGTGAAAATGTGCGGCAGTGGCAGGTGGTTCTGGAAGGCCTTCAGGTTATCCTGCGTCAGCACGAAGAAAATCGGCTGCCACACTGAGTTCGTGATGGTTGGCCCGTTGATCCCGAAGCACCACAGCAGAGACGCCAGGAAGTTATACAACAGCACGGACGGCAAAGAGTTACCGACGTGCTTCAGCGGCTCCTGCAGCATGGTGTAAATGAAGTTGTACGCCGTGCCAAATGAGGTCAAGGAAAACAGCACGTGAACAAGGAAGAAGGTCAAAATAACAAACGCTGACGGGATCAGCGCGTCAAACGACTGAGACACAGCCGGCGGCACGCCATCGGGCATCTTGATGGTCCAGTGGCGCCGAACAACGAAGCGATAAATCTCGACCGAGAAAATCGCGATGAAGATCCCCAGGAAAATGCCGTTCGGGCCCACGTACATGGTCTGAATCGCGGACACGGTGGTCTTGCCGACGTTAAAGCTCGTCGGGGTCAAGATCAGGAAACTGACCAGCGCGACAATGGCCGAGTGGATGGCTTCCAGCCCGCGGTTTTTCCCGTAGGCGTAGCCAATGCCGACCGTCGACAGGATCCCTGTGAAGCTGAACACGGAATTAGAAACCGAGCTAAACCATTCCATCCAGTGTGGCCCGAGGATCCCGGTCCAAAAATTCTCCCAGCCGGGGATCGGGAAGTTACCGATCAGCAGGAAAATCGAGGTGACAATGATCAGCGGTGTGATGATCAGAAAACCGTCGCGCAGTGACCTGAGCACCACGTTGTTGCCGAGCTTGGTGGCAACAGGCATCAAGACTGACTCAAATTTCTTTTGCATAGCGTTCCCCTCCTTTGAGCTTAGTAACAGTATTCGGCTTTAAAGGCGCTAAGATCTTCCCCCTTGACCAGCATGGCGGCCCCTGCCGCCAGGTGATCGACCGCGTCGGACAATCCTGTGCCGCCTTTCTTAGGCGCCTTCACGATCGTCAACTGGTCCTTGTACTGCGCGATCAAATCGGCATTCTTCTCTTCGGCAATCGCGGCGATTGCCGGGATCTTGGTTTGCGTCTGAAACGCGGTCGCCAGCTCGCAGGCCATTTGCGCGAATTCTGCGTAGTCGTATGTCGGGCCAAGCACCACCACATCGGCCCCCATTTTCTCGGCCATTTTGGTGAATTTGCGCTGCACTAACTCGCGATTGTCCGCGTAGTAATCCGTGCCGCAATAAAACGTGCCCAGCAGTTCGCCGTCGTTTTTCGCTAACGCTTTTTCGGTCGTGTCGGCCGAACCCATGGCCACACGTTCGCCGCCAAGCGGCGTGTCGGCGCGTTCCTTACCGCCAAGTCCGGCCTGCATCTGATCCAAAATGATAATGACTTTCATGGTTCTCCCCCCTTCACCTACTTAACTAAGTGCTAACTTAAGTTTACTCAATTGGGGCGTGGATTCGCTTCTCATAAGCATCGAGCCATGCCTGAGTGACCGGTTCGATGACGGTGGTGTGATCCGGGCCCGGGTTAGCCATCAGGATCCGCGCGAGTTCATCAGAAGTCGCCACGCTGAACGTAAACTCCACGTTGGTCGCCGTGCCCCACTCGCCTTGGTTGTTCATCGCGACCAGCGAGAACTCACCGGCCTTGCCGTAACGCTTCTTCAGCTTTTCGATGAACGGGTAAACGGCATGGTCACACGCGTCCTGCGGCGTCTCGCCTTCACCCATGCGCCGGACGATTTCGTAAGACAGCACGCCCTTCATGATGTCCTCGCCCAGACCGGTGGCCGCGGCGCCGCCAATGGTCGAATCCACGTAGTAGCCGGAACCGGACAGCGGCGAATCGCCCACCCGGCCGGCTTTTTTCATGAACAGGCCGGACGTTGAGGTGCCGGCCGCCATGGAGCCGCTGGTCGCCAGGGTGATCGCGCCGACCGTATCGTGACCATCATACGGCTTGTCAGTGGCCTGCAGCTCCTTGAGCCGCTTTTGCCAACGAGCCTTGGCGCGGTCCGTCAGCATGTTGGTCATCTCAAAGCCGTTTTTCATGGCAAACTTGGTCGCGCCTTCGCCGACGCGGAAGCTGTTGTAGTGCTGGTGGCTCAAAGCGCGGGCAACGGAAACCGCGTGCTTAACGTTTTGAATGCCGCCGACCGCGCCTTGCGCCAGCGTGTCACCGTCCATGAAGGCCGCATCCATTTCGACGACGCCTTCCTCGTTCGGCAGGCCGCCGTAGCCGACGGACTTGTAGAACGGAAACGCCTCGACCTCGTTAATCAGCGTCTCCACCGCATCCCCGGCAGTGCCGTTTTCGGCTAATAACTTGCTGGCCTTCACGACGCCTTCGTGCGCCATGCGCCAGGTGGCAATTGTGCCCCATTTGCTCATCAGAAAATTCCTCCTTTACTGCTGGTTGCCCATGGCGATGATGGCACTCATGTATACCGCCATGTTCAACATCAGGTCCTTCTCATCCATCCATTCATCTTGCTTGTGCGCAATCCCTTTTTGGCCGGGAAAACTCGGGCCGTACGCCACGATGTTCGGCATGGCCCGCGCATAAGTGGCGCCGGTGGTGGTCAGTGGCGTCCCGTCCAGGCCGGTAACGTCCTCGTACACCTTGGACAGCTCGGCGATGAACGGATCGTGCTTGTCGTGCATGACGCCGGGGATACTGCGGACGACGGTGATCGTGCTGCCCGCCGGCACGGCCTTTTTGAGGCCGGCCGTGACGTCGGCCTCGGTAAAGCTGACGGGGTAGCGCATGGCCACTTCCAGCACCATCGCGTCATCCTGCTTGGTCAGCTTGTACGGCGTCACAATCAGCTTGCCGGAATCGGCGTCTTCAAACGCAATGCCGAGCCCTTCGCCGTAGTGCTTTTCGTGCAAAGCATCGACTACCCACTGGAAGTATGCCTTCAGCGGCCCTTGAACCAAGTCGTCATCGACCGCGTCCTTGGCCAGCCAGGTGATCGCATTTTCGCCCATTTCCGGCGCGTTGGTTGGGGTGCGCCGACCTTTGACCGTCAGCGGCTTACCGTTTAGAGCGACAGTCAGTTCGTCAGGCACGTGGTCCATCGCCTGGTCGCCCACGATGTCGCTGAGTTGGTCCAGGCTGCTGTGCGGCAGCGGCGTTTTGATTTGATAGTTAACGATCCCGCGTTCGCCGTAGACGACCGGCCACTTGCAGTCAGGCGTGAAACCGAAGCGCGGCGCCTTTTCCTGCTTCAGATACAGTGGGACATCGGCTGACCCGCTTTCCTCGTCCGAGCCGAAAATCAACCGCACGGTCCGGTGCAGCTTGACGCCAGCGTCCTTCAGCAGCTTCATGCCGTACAGACTGGCAATGCTGGCACCTTTGTTGTCGAGCACGCCGCGGCCAAAGAAGCGGCCGTCTTTTTCGCTCAGCTTAAACGGCGGGTACGACCAGCCGTCGCCAGCCGGCACCACGTCCAAGTGGCCGACAATGCCAACGTAATCGTCGTTGTCGTCGCCCCACTGCACGTAGGCCATCGCGTCGTTCACAATGCCGGTTTGAAACCCGTACTGCTGACCCAGCTTGACGACGGCGTCCAGCACCGCCCGCGGACCCTTGCCGAACGGCGCGTGCGGAGCCGGCTCGCCCTTCACGCTTTGAATCTGCATGATCGCGTCCAGCGCGTCGAGAAACTCATCGCGATGATCCGCGACTAACTGCTTAATTGTCTTGGTGTCCATGGCTACCTCCTTAAAATTTGCGTTTTGAAGTCATAATCGCGGCCACAGCCTTAGTTGCGCTACGGGCTCGCAACGGGGGAACGCCTAACGCCTCACCGGCAAAAAACGCCGGCAATGCGTTAGGCTAGGCTAGCTGTCCCCCTAAACCGCGAGCCCTCCGCAGCCTGTTTTAGTTGCGCTCCACGCGGCAACGCCCGAGCGCTTAGCTACGCCCGACGCCTCGCCGCCAAAAACCGGCGGCAATGAGCCAGGCTAGGCTAATCGTCGGGCTAAGTGCGCCGCGCTCCACAGCCTGCCTTAGTGTCCCTGCCGCGTCAGCGTTGACTTAAACGAATACTTATCCGCCCGGTAGTACGACGTATCATAGAAAATTGGCTTGGAATCGGCCGTGTAGGTGACCGAATTCACCCGGAGCAGCGGGTCGCCCAGGTGCACGTGCAGCAGGTCCGCGAGCTCCGAATCCACCAAAATGGCCTCGATTTCTTGATGCGAGTACGCAATTGGCACCTCGCGCTCGATCAGGTCGAACAACGACCCAGTGAAGTCTGCGGCCGTCCGATTGGCAACATACTCGTGGCAAATCGCGATTTTCTCGATCGTCATCGGGTCGTCGTCCCAGAACCGGCGGCGAACCAGCAGATCTACCCGCTGGTCATGGCGATTCTCCAGCTCCAGGGCATCAGTCACGACGCGCGGCAGTTGCTCAGCTGGGCCGAAGCTCAGGACCTCGGTACGACTGACCTTGCCGTACGCTTTGGCCGCTTCGGTGAAGCCCTGCAGCCCCATGCGGCCACTTTCGACTTTTGACGGCGTCGCCATCACATAGGTGCCCTTGCCCGGGTCCTTGACCAGGATCTGCTGGCGAATCAGCAGGTCAATCGCCTTGCGCACCGTCAGCCGGCTGACGTCAAACTCCTTGGCCAGGTCGTATTCAGACGGCAAGCGCTGCGCCGTCGAGTACACGCCGCGGCGTACGCGGTCGGCCAGCTGCCCGGCCACCTCCTCAAACTTGGTGATCATGCCAGCGCCTCCCTTTGCCAGTCGGCCCGGATCCCATCCATCAAGGCAATCAGCCGCGTGCCGATCTCCTCGTACTGGCTGGTGGCTAGGTTAGCCAGCGACACGCGCACGGCCCAGGGACTGCTGCCAAAGGCGCTGGTTTTCAGCAGCATGACGTGCTGCTGTTTGGCCAGTGCGACCAGCAGCTTGGTCACGGTCCAGTGCTTTTGCACATACTTGGCAAACGGCGCACCGTAACGCGTAGTGATCCACTGCAGCAGGTCGATGTCGCAATAGTACGCCGTGTCCAGCGCCGGCAGCGGCTGGGCAAGGCCCATCACCGCCAGCAGCTGTTTTTCACGGGTGCGGCAGATATTGATCACCTCGCGCTTGTACGCTCGCCCTTCCGTCGCCATGCCGTAAAGGGCAAACAAGGCGCTCATCACCTGCTGCGGCCCGGAAAGTCCGGCCGCGTGGTTCAGCGCGATGTCGCGAGAGTCGGCGACCAGCCGATCGATAAAGCTGAGATCGTCGGGATCGGGCGTCACTGAGGCGTACCGCGCGTCGACACGCGTCTTGACGTCGCTTGGGAGCCTTTCAATCAACTCATCAAAGATGCTATCCTGGGCCACCGCCAGCGCCCCGACCCGCCAGCCGGTGGCGCCGAAGTACTTGGAAAAAGAATACAGCAGCGCCGTGTTGTGCGGCAGCGCGGCGAACACGGACAGGAACTGCGGCACAAACGTCCCGTAGACGTCGTCGCTGAGGATCATCAGGTCCGGCCGCGGTCCTGCAACCAGCTGCTGCAGGGTTTTCAGCGTCGCCGGCGCCATGGCGTTCGCCGTCGGGTTGCTGGGGTTGACGATGAACGCCGCCTTGACCCGCGGGTCGCGCAGCTTGGCCAGCTCCTCATCGGCGTACCAGTAGCTGGTGCGCCCGCCAGCCTCCTGCACCTGATGGGCGCGAATCTTCACCACATCAAAATGGTAGTGCGGCAGCGTGGGTAACTCCAGGTAGGGGGCAAACGTCGGCAGAAACAGCGCAATGCGGTTGCCGGCGTCCAGCAATCCCGTGTGCATCAGCGTGTCAAACAGGTAGCAGATCCCGGCAGTGCCGCCTTCCGTGGGAAACACGTCAAAGTCCAGCTGCCGGTTCTGAAACAGCTCGCGGCTCAGGTACGCCTTCAGCGGCTGTTCGGCCACCTTCAGGCACCGCACCGGCGCCGGGTAGTTGTCGCCGATGATTGCATCACAGGCCTGGGTCAGCCAGCCTGCAAACGACTCGCCCAGCTGATCGACTGGCGCCGCGGCCACTGTCTGCAGAAATTGGGCACCAGCCCCCGCATGCGCCGCAAGAAACGTCTTGAACCGGGCCAGCCGCTCGGCACTGGGTTGGATCTGCCGGGCGGTCAGCTGCGGCGTACTCCGCAAAGTCTCCTGGACGGCGAACTGCCCAAGCAGAAAAAAGGCTTCCCGCGGCGTTGGCGCCGTCCAGTTGGGATTGCCGCGGCCCGCGTTGAGTAGCGGCAGCCCCTGGCGCGGGTCGATCTGCCGCTCCAGGTATAAACTCAGTTCAAATGGGGACAAGGTTTCAAGCTCAGATTCTGACACCTGTCTCACCTCGCTTCGCCAATAGATTTTAGGATACGCTTTATAGTATATACTAGTTGCTTAGGAAAACGATGACAAGCCGCTCTGATAGGCTTTTTGCGCATACCAGTGGGCCGACTCTGAGCGAAACCGTGTGCTGGCCCAGCTGCTATGCTAAAGTACAATTAGATTAATCGTTAACCGCACACTAGGAGGCCCGAAATGAACACCCCAACGCTGGTCATCGAACAACAATTCACCCTCTGGGTCCTGTACTTTTTTTCCTACGCCTTCGTCGGCTGGGTCTGGGAGTCGGGCTATGTCAGTTTCAAGAAGCGTCAGTGGGTCAACTCGGGGTTTCTCAACGGCCCGGTGATCCCAGTTTACGGCTTTTCCATCACGGCGGTACTGGTGCTGTTGCATCCGGTTGAGAATAACCTCTTGCTCCTGTACCTGGGCTCGGCAGTGCTGATCACCATCATCGAGTACGTCACCTCCTGGCTGATGGAAAAACTCTTCCACGCCCGGTGGTGGGACTACTCCGATATCCCGCTGAACTTCCAAGGCCGCGTCGCCTTACCGATCTCCGCCTTCTGGGGTGTCGGCGTCGTCTTCGTGGTTAAGGTCGTACATCCCGTTGTGGCGCGGTTCGTGACCCACCTCGACGTGAAGTACGGGATCTTCGCGGCCATTGTTTTCCTCGCCTTCTTCATGTTCGACTTCGGCTTCACGCTGGCCAACGTCCTCGCGATGGGCGCGGCAACCAAGCGCATTGGCGACGCCATCGACCAGAAAAAGCAGGAACTGCGGGACTCCGTTGATACGGCGGCGGCCAAGCTGGAAAGCGAGCACGGCTGGTTGGATGATTACCGCCAGCATCAGGGCGACATGGCCAAGCTGCCGAACCTCAGCTGGGTCCAGCGGCGGCTGCTCAACTCCTTCCCGCACCTGCAGCTGCACGACACCAAGACCCCGCCGAAAGACATCGCCGATTTGGCCGAACTGCTGAAGCGGCGGCGCAAGCAAGGCAAATAACAGCAAAAAGCAGGTGGCAGCGCTCCCGAATCGGATCGCTGTCACCTGCTTTTCATGTGTCTGCCTAATCAATCATCCGCGGCGGTCTGCGCCTGTTCGCGCAACGCAGCCAGCAATTTATCTGTCGCCTTCATCGAGGGGTAAAATTGGCGTCGGCCCGGCCGTGTCATCTTGAGGTCCAGGGTGCCGTACTGCGGCGTGTACTGCTTCAGATCTGCCGCAGTCAGTCCCTGCGCATCGGCTAGCCGCCAGATTTCATCGAGCTTTTGGTCCAACGCACGTAGACGCTGCTTGTTGTAGCTGGCCGATAGCAGCAGCCACATCACCCACAGCAGCATTCCCAGCCGCGAGGCGTTGCCGCCCAGCGCCACGGCGACCACCAACGTCACCAGCATTAAGGCTGCGTACAGCAGCCGCGATTTTGTCAGACTCATCCCACTGCTCCTTTACTGGGTCTACTTGCGATGGTGCTTCTTCACCGGCGCCTGCTGCGCCGGCAACTTTTCCGCCAACGTTTTAATGGCCGCCTTGTTCATCAAGAAGCGGTGGTTCTCCGGCCTCGATTCGTCCAGATCATGCTCGGAATACTGCGGCACCAGCTGACGAACGGTCTTCGTGCTCAGTCCGCGCTCATCGGCCAGCGCCCATAGTTTGCTCTGCGCTTCGTAGCGGCGCTTGGTGACGCGGCTTTGCCAGACCTGCGACCCAATCAGCCAGACAAACATGCCAATCCAGGCCAACAGGCGCGTGTGCGGCCCGGTCAAAATACGCGTCAGGATAAAAATCAGTGCGACGCCGACCGGTACCGCGATGGTGAAGATGGTGTTCCATTTTTTCACACTCATTCAAAGGCCCCCCTGAAGCTACTGGGTCAATTATCGCAACCTGTGCAAGCGAATACAACCCTAGCGGTCAAGATACTTACTGCCTTCGCGCACCGACAGCTTGCTCAGCTGGTGGCCGGAGATAAAAGTTCGCACCCATTGCGGGTCGGTTTTGCTGTACTGCCGCAGCGCCCAACCGATTGCCTTTTGGATGAAAAACTCCGACGTCTCGCGGTCGCGCAAGATCGCCTGTTGCAGCATCGCCAGGTCTGTCTGGTCCTTGCTCATCAGCTGCAGGTTCAGCGCGATGCGCCGCTCCCAGAAATTATCGCTGGCCTCAAACCCGTCAAACAACTGCCGCTTAACCGTCGAATCGGCGTCGGCGGCGCGACCGTACACCACGCGCCAGGCGTCGACGGTGTCCCACCAGGGTTTGGCCACGACCAGCGGCCGCAGCGCCAGCAGTTCCGCCACGGAAAATCTTCGCCAGTTGTGCTTGGCCAGGTCGATGGCGACGTACTGGTACTCGCGCTCGGGGCGGCGATACAGCGCTTGGCTCCAGGCCATCGCTGTAGTCGGCGGCGCCTGCAAACTGGCGTGCAGCAGCGCCTTGCTTTGAGCCAGGCGCGCCGGCGTCTTCACCCCGACAAACTGAAACTGGTTCTTCATGTATTTCGCCATCGGCGCCGCGTTGGCTGGATCGCCAACCAGCTGAAAGCTTGAAATTTGAGAATCGTCCGTCATCTCACGCCTCCTTGCTAGTATTGTCTTGCAGAGTCAAAGATACTCTTTTCGCCAGGCGACTCAACCGCGTTGATCACAGGCGCGGGTTGTTCAGCAGGCGCGTCCGGTACACCGCCGGAATGGCATCGAGCTTAGCAATCAGTTCCTCGGCGTCGGCCTGATTCAGCGCGTCGATGTCAATGATGGTGTAGGCCGTTTTGGCCAGCGCCGCGTTGCTCATGCCTTCAATGTTAATGTCCTCATTGGCCAGCAGCGTGGTGATCTGCCCGACCATGTTGGGGATATTCTGGTGCATGACGGTCAGGCGAAAGTGGGTGGTGAACGGCACGTCGAGGTGCGGCAGGTTGACCGAGTTGACAACGTTGCCAGTTTCCAGGAACTGCATCACCGTCTCCGCGCCTTGCACCGCCCCGTTAGCCTCCGCCTGGGCGGTCGAGCCGCCGATGTGCGGCGTGACCAGAATGTCCGGCCGGTCCAGGATGCTATCCTCGCCAAAATCGGTCAGGTAACGCTTCAGCCGGCCGGCGTCCAGCGCCTTGATGACCGCGGCGTTATCGACAATGCCGAGCCGGGCAAAATTCAGCAGCACGGCTCCTGGCTTCATTTCGTTCAGCTCTTTTTCCCCAATCAGGCCGATGGTTTCCTCGTTTTTCGGGGTGTGGACCGTGACGTAATCGGCGTCCTTCAGCGCCTCCGCCAAGCTCTGCGCGCGAATGGCGGTCGTGGGAATTTGCCAAGCGCTGTCGGCGGACAGGTACGGGTCGTAGCCGATCACTTTCATGCCCAGCGCACTGGCCGCCGCGGCGACCTTGGACCCAACGTGACCGACCCCGATGACCGCCAGCGTCTTACCCACGAGCTCGGTGCCGTTGAACTGGGTCTTTTCCTTTTCCGTGCGGGTGGAGATGTCCGCCCCGCTGTTGTGCTCCGCGTACGTGACCGCGGAGTACAGGTTCCGCGAGGCGATGATCAGCATCCCCACGACCAGCTCCTTGACCGCGTTGGCGTTGCTGCCAGGCGTGTTGAAGACGGCGATGCCGGCCTCGGTGGCGCGATGCAGCGGAATGTTGTTGTAGCCGGCGCCGCAGCGGACGATCACCTTGAGGCTCGCCGGAAACTCGGCGTCGCGCAGGTTGACCGAGCGGATCAGATAAGCATCCGGCTGGGCGCTTTGGTTGAGTGCAAAATCCGCGGTGAAGCGGTCGAGCCCGGCCTGGGCGATCGCGTTATACGTTTTGACTTGATACATGTCGTTTACCTCCTAGTGGTGCTGCTCAAAGTCGTGAAGAAAATCGATCAAGGCGTCAACGCCGGCCTCCGGCATCGCGTTGTACAAGCTGGCGCGCAGGCCGCCGACGCTGCGATGGCCCTTGAGGTTCATCAGCCCCGCCTTCGCCGCGGCGGCCACGGCCGCCTGGTCGAGCTTGGCGTCACCGGTGACAAACGGGACGTTGGTCAGCGAGCGGTCCTTTGGCTGAACCAGGTTGTGGAACAGCTTGGACTGGTCGAGAAAGGCGTATAGCTTCGCGGACTTTTTCTCGTTGCGCGCCTGCAGGGCATCGACCCCGCCCTGGGCCTTCGCCCACTTGAGGGTCAGCCCCAGCGCGTAAATGGCGAACACCGGCGGCGTGTTGTACAGCGAATCCTTTTTGATGAATAAGTCATAGTCCAGCATGCTGGGCAGGCCAGTTAGGTGGTGCACCAGCGCCTTTTTCACAATGACCAGGGTGACGCCGGCGGGTCCCAGGTTCTTCTGGGCGCCGGCAAAAATCTCGGCGAAATCCTGGACGCGGTAGCGCTGGGCCAAAATGTTCGAGGACATGTCCCCAATCAGCGGTGTGCCATTGGCGTTCGGCAGGTCGCGATACGCGGTGCCTTCAATGGTGTTGTTGGTCGTGATGTGCAGGTAGTCGTAAGTGTCCTTTGCCAGCGGTGCGGCCAGGTGCGGCAGGTGGTGGTAGTGGTCTGCTAAGCTCGACCCCACGGTGTCGGCGGTCACCCCGAGGTTCGCGGCCTCGTCCCGCGCGCGGGTCGCCCACTGACCCGAGTCCAGCACGGCGATGCGGTGGTACTTGGTCGCCATGTTCAGCGGTGCGGCCGCGAATTGACCGGTGCCGCCGCCTTGGAAGAACAGGATCGCATAGTCGTCGGGAATGGCCATCAGGTCGCGAAGGTCCTGCTTGGCGGTTTGCAGGATTTCATCGAACTGGGCTGACCGGTGCGAGATCTCCATGATGCTCATCCCCGAGCCGTTCAGCGACGGCAGTTCCTTTTGAATCTGGTTGACGACCGGCACCGGCATGACGGCGGGTCCGGCAGCAAAGTTATAAACTGGCATAATTTTCTCCTCCTCGAATGACCCAATAAAAAACGTCCTCACAGCTGACTGTGAGGACGTGAGGTGAAGCATTCACGGTCTCACAGGATTAGCACCTGCGAGACCATTTGGTTTGAAGGAAACTCAAATCACGGTCTGCGCAAATGCGAGCAGCATGACCGTGATGATGAAATGAGGTTGTGACTATGTTGGGTTGTCATAAAAATAACCTCCTGCTTCCTTTGATGCTCACACTGTATCATGATTAAAATTTGATGTCAACTTGATGAGGTGTGCGATAATAAAAGCAACAGCAGTCAGGGAGGATAACATGACCACTTTTTACTTTATTCGCCACGGCCAGACCACGGCCAACACGCAGTACATCAAGCAAGGCATCATCAACGACGAACGCACTCACCTGACTGAGACTGGCAAGCAGCAGGCCGAACACCTCGCCGCCAGCTTCGACCTCAGCGGGTGCACCGCAATGCTGGTCAGCCCGCTGGCCCGCACCCAGGAGACGGCCGCCATTTTAAACGCCAAGGCGCACCTGCCGATCACGTTGGACAAGCGACTGCTGGAGATCTCTTACGGCAAGTGGGACGGCCAAAACAACCACGAGCTGGAGCGGCAGTATCCCGACGTGTACGACCCGGTCCTGCACGACGTCCTGCCGACTTACGTGAAGTACGCCAAGGACGGCGAGACGTTTGACGCCGTGGTGGGGCGCGTGGCTGACTTCATGGCCGCGCAAACCGCCGCACATCCCGACCAGCAGCTGGTGGTCGTCACCCACGGCTTCACGGTCAAGGCCGCCGCGTTGGCGGTCCTGCACCCCCAGGACCCCATGAGTCTGCCGGAGCCGGACAACACCTCCGTGACTAAAATCACGCAAACCGCCAGTGGTGCCGCGCACCTGTGGTACTACAACCGGTTTGACGCCCAAACGTATTAAGTGATCGCCGCCAGCGGCGATTTTTTTGCGTTATGCCAGGGATTGAAGATAGTTGACTAAGTAAGCTAATGATAATGTAACCGTTCTCGCCGTCCTTATGATATGCTGATATTATCAAAAAAAGATTGTGGCTGTTTTAATGGCTAACAATTAAAAAGGCGGTTTAGCAGATGAAAGTGATCGTTGTTGGTTCTTCCCATGGCGGATACGAGGCGGTACGGGGGATTTTGCAAGAGGCCCCAGAGACTGAAATCCAGTGGTACGAAAAAGGGGACTTTATCTCATTTCTCTCCTGCGGCATGCAGCTGTACCTCGAAGGCGTGGTGAAAAACGTGAATGACGTCCGGTATGCCACACCTGACACAGCACGGGCCCAAGGCGTCGACGTCTTCGTGCGTCAGGAAATCACGGCAGTGGCCCCCCTGCAGCATGAGGTCACCGTGCATGACTTAAATGACGACACCAGCCGCACCGAGCACTACGACCAGCTGGTCCTGGCCGTTGGTGCCGAGCCCGCAAAGCTCGCCGTGCCTGGTGCGGATCTTGCCAATGTTTACGCCATGCGCGGCCGCGACTGGGCGATTCGGTTGAAGGCCAAAACCGTCGATCCGGACACGGCGAATGTGGTCGTGATTGGCGCCGGCTATATCGGTGTTGAGGCCGCAGAAGTGTTTGCCAAAGCCGGCAAGCATGTCACCTTAATTGACATCTTGCCGCGCGCCTTGCAGCTTTACCTCGACGAGGAATTTACGAGCCGGCTGACCGAAACCCTGGTCGCGCACGGCATCACCCCAGCCATGGGGCAAAGTGTGGAGGAATTCACCGGTAAGGACGGGCAGGTCGCCGGTGTGCTCACTGATCAGGCGGAATTCCCCGCCGAATTGGTGATTCTCTCCGCTGGCATCAAGCCGGCCACCCACTGGCTGAAAGGCGCCGTCGAGCTCGACGCCAAGGGCCTGATCAAGGTGAACGACTACCAGCAGACCTCGGCGGCTGACGTTTACGCCGTGGGCGATGCCACCTTGGTCCCTTACGCCCCGGTCGGCGGCAAACAGCGCATTGCGCTGGCGACGGTGGCGCGGCGGCAGGGCCGAACGGCGGCGAAAAATATCCTCGGTCAACGCCTGAAAATGCCTTCAGTCTCCGGCTCCTCGGCGCTTTCGGTGTTTGACTACCATTTTGCCAGCACCGGCGTCAAGGAAGGCACCGCCGCCAAGTTGGGCATTGCCATCAAATCGATATATGTCGAAGATGCCGCGCGCCCGGCGTTTGTGCCGGATGCTGCGGGCAACGCCCCGGTGTACTTCAAGCTGACCTACGCGGCGGATAGCCAGCGCATTCTAGGCGCGCAGATCATGTCCAAGGTCGACGTGACCGCAAACATTAACGTCATCAGTCTGGCGATTCAGGGAAAAATGACCCTCAGCGACCTGGCGTACGCCGACTTTTTCTTCCAGCCGGGCTTTGACCGGCCCTGGCACATCATTAACGTCGCGGCCCAGCAAGCATTGCTGGGGAAAACGACTGTGAAAGCTGAATAAGCCCAAGCGCGGCAAAAAGGCGTCGGAAAATTTTCCGGCGCCCTTTTTATGGTTTATTCCGCTAAAAACCCTTGCTCACGGATCGCCGCCTGCAGGTCACCGCGCTTTTCCGGCAAAACCTGTGCGAACCGGGCGATGCGCGCCGTGAAGGTCTCCTCGCGCCGGTTGGTATCGCGCGTCGCGTAGTAGTCGTGAATGACCTGATCGTACGCTCCCATCGCCAGCGGCTCTGGCAAGGCGTAGTGGTTTTCAAAATGCACAGCCGCTTCCGGCAGCCGCGGCTTTTCCTGCGGGGCCTGGGCGGGGTGGCCAACAAGCAGGCCCAGGACGGGGAACGTCAGCTGCGGCAAGCCCAGCAGCGCAATCAGCTGCCGCGGGTCGTTCAAAATACTGCCGAGCAGCACGGCCCCCAGCCCTAAGCTTTCGGCCGCGTTCACCACATTTTGTGCCGCCAGCACAGCGTCTGAAACCGCCTGGATGAACTTGTCGGTCGAGCCCAGGTGAGTCTGCGAAACGCCGGCCTGCTGGGCGATCACCGCAGCGCAATGCTGATCGGCGACGAACACAAACAGGTGTCCGTTTTGATTGATGTACGGCTGCTTGGCGATCGCCGCAATTTGACCGCGCAAGTGCCGGTCTGTGATCGACAGCACCGAAAAGCTTTGCAAATAATGCGAGGTCGCGGTGTGCTGGGCGACGGCGACCAGCTGGGTCAAGGTCTCCTGCGGCAGCGGCTCATCCGTAAAATAACGGATGGTGCGGTGATGGAGTTGGCGGTTAATCATGTCATTCAGCGGTTCGCTCATAGTTCTACCTCTCTGTCCAGGTCAGTCGTGCGCGTTCAGCCACTGGTCCAGCACGGAAATAAACTCGTCGTGCTGGTCAAGCAGCGCCAGGTGGCGGGAGTTGGCAAACAGGTGCCACTTCGCCCCTGGAATGTGGTCGTAAACGGTTTTGGCGATCAGCGGCGTGCAGAGGTCGTCGGTGCCGTTCGTGACCAGCACCGGCACGTGGATCTTGTGCAGATCCTCAGTCACCTCAAAGTCGAAAATCGTGCCGTTTTCGGTGAATTCGTTTGGCCCCTCGGCAATCAGGCTGGCGCGCTTACCGTTGGTCGGCCGGCGCAGCGGCTCCGGTGAGTCCGGCGTCGGGTCGTCCCAGCAGTACCGCTCCATGTAGCGGTCATTGGCGGCCAGGTACTTCGGGCTGGTGAAGTCACCGGTGCGCTCGGCCTCAGCGATCGCCGTGCGGTCTTCATAAGACAGGTACGAAATCAGCCGGTGCTGCTCCTTGATCCAAAGCTTGATGGACGACGGCGAGCCATCGATCATCACGGACTTGATGCCCTTGGGATCCAGGGTGGTCAAGTAGTACATTTCCAGCATGCCGCCCCACGACTGGCCCAGCATGTGGATCTCGTCCAGGTGCAGGTACTCGCGCAGCGCGACAAGCTCTTCCCGCCAAGTCTCGCGGACGTATAGGCTTTCGTCTTCCGGTAGCGACGACTTGCCGCAGCCGACCTGGTCGTACATGATCAGCTGGCGGCCGGTTTCGGCGTAATCGTCCATCAGTTCAAAATAGTTGTGCGAGGACCCTGGGCCACCATGAATCAGCAGCAGCGGCGCCTTGCCGGGCGTCTTTTCCCCGACGATGCGGTAGTACGTCTTGTAGCCGTGAAACGGCATGTAGCCTTCTTCGATTTTCACTGGAGATACCTTCTTTTCTTTGCTTTATAAGCGTCATTATAGGCCTTGTGAGGCCCCTCTGTAAAAGTCACGCAGCCGTTAAATCGCCGCTCAAGCAAAAATTGGTCGGTATGTCAGACAAGCTCACATAATCTGTTGCGATAAGTTTTCATCGCAGTATATTAAACGAGTTATTAAAATTGGTCTAGTACCTAGGAGGGGTCTTTATGCACATCGAAACTGACTGTATTGGCAGCTTGCCCATCGACGATGAGGTGCTGTACGGCATCAATACCGTCCGCGCACTCACAAATTTTCCCATCAGCCGGGAGCCAGCGGATCCGTTGCTGTTCAAAAGTCTGATCATGATCAAGAAAGCCGCGGCTACGGTCAACCAGGCCGCTGGCACCTTGCCGGCGGCCAAAGCCAAGGCCATTATCGCCGCCTGCAACGAGCTGCTGCTGGGCCGCCACTCTGAGGCTTTAGTTGCGCCAGCGATCCAGGGCAGCGCCGGTACCAGCGTCAATATGAACGTTAATGAGGTGGTGGCCAAGCTGGCACACCGGCTGAGCCCAGCCACAAAGGTCCACCCCAACGACGATGTCAATCGCTGCCAGTCGACCAACGACACTTACCCCTCAGCTGGAAAAATGGCGCTGCTTCAGGGTCAGCAAGGATTGCTGCAGGCGCTTGACCGGCTGAGCGCAGCGCTGCACACCAAGGCGAAAACGTACCAGTCCACCATCAAAGTCGCGCGCACGCAACTGCAGGACGCGGTGCCGATGACGTATGGCCAATCTTTTCACGCTTATGCCAGCATGTTCGGTCGCGACCTAACGCGATTGCGCGCCGCGGCCGCCGCACTGAGCCGCTTAAACCTCGGCGGCACAGCGGTGGGCACGGGCCTGAATGCAACCGCATTCTACCGCGCCCACATCATTGAGGCCACCGCCAAGGTCAGCGGTCTGCCCCTGCATGGGGCCCCTGATTTGATTGACGCCACGCAAAACGCCGATGTCTATGTCGACTACAGCAACGCGCTGAAAACCTTGGCGGTGAACTTAGGAAAGTTTGCCAACGACCTGCGTTTACTGGGCAGCGGCCCCCAGGCTGGGTTGAATGAACTTAAGTTGCCGGCGCGACAGGCAGGCTCATCGATCATGCCGAGCAAAGTCAACCCCGTCATTCCCGAGGTCGTCAACCAAGTCGCGTTCGAGGTCATGGGCCACAACGTTACCGTGACAATGGCGGCCGAGGCCGGCCAGCTGGAACTGAATGCTTTCGAGCCGATTATCTTTCGGGACTTATTGCAAGACCAGCGATACATGGCCGCCGCCCTCACGACCCTAGTCGACCACTGCGTCTCCGGCCTGACGGTAAACGAGGCGCAAGCGACCCACAACGTGGCGCACAGTGCCATCGCGGCCACAATTCTCAGCCCCTACCTGGGCTACCAAGCCACTGCGAACCTCATTCAGCAGGCGGTCTCAACAAGCCAACCCGTGCAAGCGCTTCTGCACGCCGGCCACCAGCTGCCCGACGCTCTGATCGACCAGCTATTCTCACCGGCAGTGCTGCCTCAATTTTCAAGTCAAGTGCAACGATGATAACGAATCCTTGATAGTGGTCTA
>NZ_AYZJ01000031.1:0-517 GCF_001436615.1 Lacticaseibacillus camelliae DSM 22697 = JCM 13995 | reverse complement strand
TGCACAGCGTTGATAGTTTCGTACACTTCTATCGCGACCAGGGTAAGTCTTGCCCTTCAACGACTACCGTGTACCGCTACATCGATGCCGGGCTGCTTGAACTAGACAACATGACACTCCCCAAGAAGCTCCGACGCCGCGTCAAAGGCTATAAGAACGCCCACAAACGCAAGAACAAGAAGATATACGGCGACTCAATCGAGCTGCGTCCTGCGGCCGTGAATGACCGTACAGGCGTGGGACATTGGGAAGGCGACTTGGTCAAAGGTATTCGTTCGGCTGATGAGCCAGCGCTGATGACGCTCACAGAACGGTACAGCCGAACTGAAATCATCGTTAAGATACCTGACTATCATGCGGACACCTGCCTTAAAGCCTTGCAGGACACGATCAACGATTACGGTGCCAAGGAGTTTGAGAGTATCACGTTTGACAATGGTTCCGAGTTCGCCAAGCTGTCGGAGATCGTTGGAACCCAGATCTATTTTGCTCATCCATACTCGCCTTGGGAGCGCGG
>NZ_AYZJ01000030.1:0-33756 GCF_001436615.1 Lacticaseibacillus camelliae DSM 22697 = JCM 13995 | reverse complement strand
ATGGCCTTTTTGGTCTAGTCGCTAAGGTGTTGCACTTGAATTGTAAACTGGGGAAACAAAAGCGGCCGCACACTGTGAAGTGTGCGGCCTTGGGGGCTTACATTGTATTGTCTCAAGCACTCATATATTTTCTGCGGCCAACTCTAAATTTGACCGGAACTAAGCACCAAAATCGCACAAACCGCGGTCACTGCCAGCACTGCAAAAATCGCCACAGCCGCAATTTTTAACCGCTGGCGCAGTTGCGGCTGATCGACCGTGGGATTGATCGGGTGACTGCGCCGCAAAGCGAGATATGCCAACAAACCAATGCCATTTTGCGTGCCCGCCGTTAAGACCGCAGTTAGCTTCGGGTGCGCCATTTCCCGGGCAATGGCATCGACGGTGAGCAAACGCGCCAGGAGATAGAACAGGGCGAAAACGGCGATCACCATTGCCAGAAGCAAAGTCGCAAGTAGCCAAATCATCATCATTAGTCACCTCAGATCAGTTTAATGATCAGGAAGAACGCAGTCGCAATGCTTCCTACCATCAGCAACAAGAGCAGCGCAGTCAGCCAGACAACATGACTAAAAATCATCACACCAACCGTCAGCACAATGTTCATCAATAACAGAAACACTAACCATTTTCCTGTTCGTGCAACGTTTGTCGCATCAACCCAGGATTTCACCATTCGTTGATCACCTCTCAACATTTCATCTAAGGAGAGATGATAAAGATCGGCCAACCGCATCACCCGCTCAACGTCCGGGTAACTGCGCGACGTCTCCCAGTTAGAAATCGTCTGCCGACTGACGCCCATGAACTCGGCCAATGATTCTTGGGACATGCCAGATTTGGTCCGGGCGTTTCGCAGCTGTTCGCCAATAATCATTTATCATCACTCCTTAAGTTGAGATTAGTGGAGATTGCCCTCTCAGAGTACCAAATAATTTTGACAAGCAGCAAAATATCGTCAAATCGGGTGGGCAAGTGACCGATTGCCATCAAAAGCAGCCGCATATTCCACCAACCGTGACAAGTGCAATTTGCGCATCAAAGCATAGCCACCATCGAAAAAGGTGCTGCCAGAAGAGGCAACACCTTTAATGATTCAAGTGATTTTCCCAAAGCCCATTTTTGGATAAAAACTTGAGGCCGCTATTTTTCTCCTTTGGCCTTAGCGACCGCCTGGGCCACCGCTTCCTTCAACGCGTTGCTGGTCACCGATGCGCCTGACACAGCATCGACTTCCGGCGTGTTGGCCGCGACCATTTTGGCCGGCAGCTCGTGGATGGCCTTCAGACCGACATCCCCGCTTTCGCTTTGCTGCAGGACTTCGACGTCTTGAATCTTGTCATCCTTATAGGTCACCCGCACCACTAGGCGGTCGCCCATGCCGTTGTCGCTCACCCCAATGTACTGATCAGGGCCAACCGGATAGTCAGCTGCGCTGGTCTGCGAATACGCGGTCACGCTGGAGGTTGCCTGGTGCTCAGAGGCGCTCGTCGACGCGTCCGGAGTGGCTGCCGCCGGCTGGGTGGTTGTCGCAGCCTGTGCGCCGCCTTTTGGGCGGGCCGCATTCTCGCCGGCGATTTTGCCCCAGATCAGGCACTCGGCGATGTTGTTGCCGCCTTGGTAGTTATTGACGTTGATCCCGCCAAGTTCACCGGCGGAATACAGGTTCGGGATCGGCTGGTTGGCCGGATCCAGGACCTCGGCGCGGGTGTTGCGCTGCGGGCCGCCCTGCGTGTTCAGCATGATTTGCTCCAGCGCGATGGCGTAGTATGGGCCGTCATCGAACGCCCGCATCGTCGCCGGGTCGCGGCCATACGCGTAATCCTCGCCAAGTTCAATGAAGTGGGAAAAGTTTTCGCCGGTCTTGGTCAGGATCTGCGGGTCGGCCCCGATCAGCTTGGCCAGATCCGCCAGCGAATCCGCTTTGATCGCCACGGCATCGAGGTCGACGCCGGTGACGCCTGCCTGCTTGAACGCAGCCATCTGCGTCGCGTCAAAAATCAGGTGCGGGTGGTCGTTGGCCACTGGCACCTTCCAGTCGCCGTGGTAGTAGATGTGCCCGTGGCGGTTGGCCTCGGCTTCGTTGAAGTAGCGGCTGCCGTCATCGCCGGCGACAAAGACGCTGCCGTCCGCAATGTGCGGCCAGCGCTGCAGCAGCAGGCCGCGCTCGCCCGGCTTGGTCGCCAGGGTCAGACCGTGCAGCAGACCGATCGATTCGTAGTTTTGCATGTGCCACATCTGCGCGCCGACTTCCTCGCCCAGCTTGATGCCGATGCCTTTGTTGTACATCGAGCCAACCGGGGCGAGATGCGCGACGCCAAGGTAGTCCTGAACCATTTTTCGGTTGTTTTCAAACCCGCCAGTGGCCAGGACGACGCCATTGACCGCGCGGATGTTTTTCAGGATGTGGTCGGTTTCGATTTGCGCGCCGATCACCGTGCCGTCTTCGGCCTCCAGCAAGTGCTCAACCGGCGAGCTGTACCAGACGTCAATGGCGTTGGCCCGGTCGGTGACCTGCTTTTTCAGCACCTTCCACAGCTGCGCATCCAGGAACCCGTTGTGGACCAGCAACATGTCATAGGACTCACTGCCGGGGTATTCCGGGTACTCGTGCACCATGCCGGTGAGGTCGACCTTGCTGTGATCCCAGTCGTGCGCCACACTGAACGGTTCCACGCCAAGGTAACGCTTCAGGTAGTCGCGCATGTTGACCATGCCGTCCACGTAGGTGTCAATCATGTCTTCGTCCAGGTCCATGGGCTCGGACATTTTCTTGTAGTAAGCCTTCAGCTGGTCAAAATCCTCCCCGGACCCGACCAGCTGACCGGCATAGCGCGTGTTGCCGCCTTCGTGACCTTCCGGCGCGGAATCGACAAGCAGCACCTTGGCCCCGGCGTCGGCGGCAAAGCGGGCCGCCGTAGCCCCGGCGCCGCCGAACCCCAGCACGACCACGTCATAGGTGGCATCCCAGTTGATTGTTTTACCTTGACTCATGTGTTTCTCCTCCTTGGGCGCCTGCCCGATCATGCGAATGAATGCCAGAAACTTGTCAAAACACTGATCCAAAAATTTAAGGGTCTTGGCGTCGGTCAACGCGCCTTGCTTATCGAACGCCTGCTGGCAGTTCGGCAGCATGAACTCGCAGCCCGGCATGACGCACGCCTCAACACCCGGCGCATCCAGGACGTGGCGCAGATCCATTTGGGCCCGCACCGTACCTTGGATGCCGTAAGACGCGCCGACGATCATGACCGGCTTGCCGGCCAGCGAATGATAACTTGATGACAACCACTCGATCGCGCTTTTGAGACTGGCCGTCATCGAATGATCGTACTCCGGCGTCGCGATGATGATGCCATCGGCGGCCTCCACGTTGGCGATCAGCGCCTTCACACTGGTCGGAAACTGGTGCAGCAGATCCTCGTTAAACAGCGGCAGGTCACGGATCTCCTGACACTTGATCGCGGCCTGTCCGGCGTAACGCTGCTGCATGTATGCCAGCAGCTTCCGGTTATACGACACGCTCGCATTATTCCCAACGATTGCTAACAGCTTCACTAAGCTTACCTCCGCACACTCCCAGAATGGCGCAGCCCCCAGTCGCTCAACGCCTACCCAGTTGACCCCGCATAAACGGTGACGGTCAGGCGTGCCGAGCCATTCACAAAACCTTCTCAACCACTTAACAGCTAAATTATATTCCCCTGTCTTGACGCCCCGAAAGCATTTGCACTTCTCGGATGTGAATTGATCCACAACTGCTTGGTGGCAGGACGGCAGGCCCAAGGCGAGCCAATCGGGTCCAAAAAAAAGGCCTCCGCATCGCGGAGAACTCATGTCAGAAACTGGCTAGAGTCGGGCACTCAGCCAAGCAACCGCTATTTTTTGTCGCAAGAAACACTCCCAGCTCGACCGTTGTGCTATCCTTGGCGTAATTATTTTTGAGGTGACGCCCATGACCATCGCATTGCGCGCATTAAATCCGCAGGACGCGGAAGCTGAATACCGGTTCTTTCAGACCATGCCAGAGGAAAATGGCTTTGAGGTGCCGTACCAGGGCATCACTTTTCAGAAATTTGTCGAGATGGCCATTCCGGAACGGCTGCTCAGTGCCCAGGGGCTCGGTCCGGCAATCGGCCGCGTGCCGGACACGTACTTTTTTCTGTGGGACGACGACCAGCTGATCGGACTGTTTAAAATCCGCCACCGCTTGAATGACTGGCTCCGCCACGGCGCTGGCCACATCGGCTACGGTATCCTGCCGGCATTTCGCGGCCAGGGCTACGGCACCCGCGGCCTCGAGCTGGCAATCCAGGCCTGCACGCGCCTGATGCCGGCGACAGAAACCGAAATTTACCTATCGTGTGCGCGCACCAATCTCGCCTCGCTGCAGGTCATGCGCAACAACGGCGGACGCGTGGTGGACCGCGACGAGAAGGAAAATTACGTGCGCATCCCTAGGCCTCAATCTAGTGGTGCTTACTAGATAGCTGCATCTTGACGTATCGCCTCAGCGTCTGGATCAACAAACCGCCAAAGAGCGCGAGCAAAATCAGCCCGACAATCAGCAATCCCCAATCGCGGGCGCGAATCATCTGCCACGTCACCCAACCGCCTAAAGCAGTGCCCGTCCCGTCGACCAGCACCGCAATGATGAGCTGAATCAAGGCGCGCCTTCGATGCGCAGCGTCAAACTGTGGTAACAAGATCAGCTCCAACAGCGGTTCCAGCAGGCAGCCCAGTAAATCTTCCATCAGGTATGCCCCTCCCATCTTAAAATTGTTCACCCAGTCAACAACTTTTATCGCTTAGTTTATGGCATGGTGATTAGAAAGACAACGTTAGTCTCCCAACTAAATACGGGCCCCACTCCACTAGCAATTGCCAGTGCAGGTGAGACCCGTTTTTTTGACTCAAGCTTACTTCTCCAGCGCCGCTTCCAGCGCCTCAAGCTGGCTCTGGAAGGTCGCAAATGCCGCCTCCAGGTAATCCGGCTTGGTGACGTCGATGCCGGCGCGCTTGAGGATGTTGACCGGCGTGTCGGAGTTGCCAGCGCGCAGAAATTCTTTGTACGCTGCGACCGCCGGCGCGCCTTCCGTCAGGATGCGGTTGGCCAGCGTGGTCGCAATCGCCTTAGAGGTCGAGTACTGGTACATGTAGTAGTTGTAGTAAAAATGCGGAATGTAGGCCCAGTATGCTTCCGGCCATGGGTTGGCTTCAACATCCGGCCCGTAAAAGGTCATTTCGATCTCATGGTACTTGGCGCTGAGGTCGCCTGCGGTCAGCGGCGTGCCGGCCGACTCGGTTTCGTACATGTACTTTTCAAATTCGGCGAACTGGGACTGGCGGTAAACCGTACCGATGAAGTCCTCGACCGCCGTCGTCAGGAGGTAAACCTGCTTGTCGTGGTCGCCCTTGGTCTGATCGAGCATATAGGCGTTGAGCAGACTTTCGTTTGTGGTCGACGCGATTTCGGCGGTGAAGATTGGATACTCGTGGTCCCAGTACGGCTGGCTTTCGTCGGCGTAGACACTTTGCATCGCGTGGCCGGATTCGTGCGCCAGGGTACTCATGGCGTCGTAAGTGTTCGTCCAGTTGAGCAAAATATACGGGTGCACGCCGTACGCGACATTTTCAAAGCCACCAGAGGTCTTGCCCTTGGTTTCCAGCACATCGACCCAGCGGTGGGCGAACTCGTCTTCCAGGTGAGCCTGGTAGTCCTCACCCAGCGGCGCCAGCGCAGCCAGGTCGGTCGCCTTGGCTTCCTCGTAGGTCGGCGCAAACGGCGGCTTGGTCCCGGTCAGCGGAATCGCCAGGTCCCAGGTGTGCAGAGTGTCCAGTCCCAGCACCCGCTTGCGCAGCACGTAGTAGCGGTGCAGCAGGTCCAGATGGGCGTGCGTCTGGTCGAGCAGCGTGTCGTACACGCTCTCGGGAATCTGGTTGGCGGACAGGTCCATGTCGCGCGCACTCTGGTAGTGGCGTACGCGGGCCAGCGTGTTTTGCGTGTGCATGTGCGCCTGCATGGTCGCGGCAAAGGTGTAGCGGTGGTCGTAGTAGGCCTTGGCGAACTGGCGCGTGGCCTGCTCGCGGGTCTTGGCGTCGCCGTTTTCCAAAATGACGCGGCGCAGGCCCTTGGTCAGCGGCTGCGTTTTGCCATCGTAGTCAATGTCGCCATAGGTCAGGTCCGCATCGTCCAGCGTCGATTCAATGTCTTCAGCGCTGTCAAAAGTCGTGCCAAACGTGGCCAGCAGGCTTTCCTGATCCGGCGTCAGCACGTGCCCGACCTGGGTGCGAATGCGCGCCAAGGCGTGCGCGTACTGCTTAAGCCGCGGCTCGGCTTCCGTAAACGCCGTCACCTGGCTATCCGGCATCGCGACGATTGCCGGCTCGAACCAGGACAGCTGAGCGTCAAAATTGCTTTGCGTCTTGCTAAAAGTGGCCGCCAGCTGCGCCGCGGCCGCATCAGTGGTGTCCTGCGACACCGCCAACTCGGCATATAAGCCCAGGCGGTCGAGACGTTCTTGCGCCTCAAAGTAGCTGCGGATCACCTCATAAAAGTGCGCAGCGTCGGCGGTGAAGCTTTTCGCCTGACCGGCCAGCTTGGCCGTCGCGGCATTAGCGGCCTTGATCCCCTCATCAAAGTCCGCGGCCGTCGCAAATAAGTCCTTCAAATTCCAAGTTAACTCGACCGGCGCATCAGCGCGCTGGATCTGCTCTGCCATCATAACTCCCCTTTTCCCTATTAATTGATTCCTTTATGGTAGCACTTAAGCCCGCCCGCCACTAGCGCCGCGCGAGTAGCCGCGCAAAAATGGTGTGCAGCGCCAGGTACAACAGCGGCACGATGACTGCGGTCGCCACGGCGTTGATGACCGCCGCCAGCAGGCTTGCAAACGCGGCGCCGACCGCGACGTGAAACGACGTGCCGACCATCAGCGCCTCGACCACGCCGACCAAGTACGACGTGACCACCTTGGTGAAGCCGGCGATAATGCCGATGGCCACAATACGGCCGGAATGATTTTTCAGATTCAGCGCCCGCACCAGCAGTGTGACCACGATGGCCATCACGGCGACCTCAGACACCGTCAGCCAGGACGTCGCGGCGTACCCGTTGAGCACGTCGAAGCCGCCAAGCCCAATCGCCCCGGCGACAAAGCCCCAGCCGCCGCCGAGAAAAATAATGGCCAGGATCATCAGCGGATTGCCAAAGTGAATGAACGGCCGCCCGACGATTGCCGGCAGCGGGATCCGCAGCACCCAGATGCCAATGTAAATAATGGCAGCGAATAACGCGGTAAAAATCAACTTGCGCGTACGTAATGTGCGATCACTCATGTTTTATAACTCCTCCAATTCTCGGCTCAGCCACGGCAGCCCGGTGGCAAAGTTCAGCCCCAGCCGCGGGTCGTCAGTCTTCTGAATGGCCCGGGCGACAAAATTAGCCCCTAAAATTGCGGCGTGCTGCAGGGTCTGACCGCGCATCAGCGCCCCGCAGACGACCGCGGCAAACAGGTCCCCTGTGCCAAAGTAGTGGCCAGGCAGCCGCTGGTTGCGGTTCACCCACGCCGGCGCGGCCGCGTCGGTGCAGCCGGCCACCGCCAGTGACCCATCCAGCAGCGGGATCCCGGTGACTAGCGTCTGCACACCAAACCGGGTGGTCAGCGCGGCCGCCAAATCCGTTGCGTTTTCATCTGACCGCGGCGCCAGGTCCGGCTGCTGTCCCAGCAGCAGCTGTGCTTCCGTTAGGTTCGGGGTGATCACAGACGCCTGCGGGATCAGCGCCCGCATCGCGGCGACGTATGCGTCATCAAAGCCGCTGTATAGCTTGCCGCCATCGGCCATAGCCGGGTCCAGCAGCTGCACCGGCGCCGCTTGCCAATCGGGTAAGACCTGCTGCCAGGCCGCCAGCGCCGTCTTCCCTAAGTACCCGAGCAGAACGCCTTGGGGCTGCAGCGGTAAGGTCTGCCAGTGCGCCGACGTGGGCGCGATTTGCGCCGCCAGGCTGGTGACCACGGGCTGGCCGAGGCCACCGGTGTGCGTTGAGAGATAAGCGGTCGGCAGGACCGCGCAGTTGAAACCCAGGGTCGCCAGCACCGGCAGCGCCACGCCAAGCGACACCTGCCCGACCCCGGACAAATCTTCGCTGATGATCACCTGTGGTTGTGTCAAGGCACCCCACCTCCTAAGAGCCAATCATACCAGCTTTTGGGCGAGGGACCGAGTTCTTTTTCTGAAAGAATGTTTGCCGCCTAATTAAGGTATAATCAGACTTAATACGTGGAGGCGAGACTATGATCGGCACGCTGTTTAACGTTACGATGATCATCATTGGCAGCTCAGTGGGGGCGCTGTTTAAGCGCGGCATCCCGGAGTCGGCGCACCACGCGCTGATGACGGCGATGGGCCTAGCGGTCATGATGCTCGGCATCAATACGTCGATTCAGAAAATGCCGCACTCTCATTACCCGGTCCTCTTTATCGCGAGCATGGCGCTTGGCGTTCTCATCGGCAGCGGCCTCGACCTGGACGGCCACTTTAACCACCTGCTGGGCAAGGCCAGTAAAAGCGGTTCGAACCTGAGCGAAGGCCTGTCGACCGCGATTCTCCTGTTTTGCATCGGCACCCTGTCGATCGTCGGGCCGATGGAGGCAGCCCTCAAGCAGGACTACACGTTTCTCTTCACCAACGGCACGCTGGACCTGATCACCTCGATGGTGCTCGCCTCGACGTTTGGCATCGGCATCATGCTGGCGGCACCCGTGCTGTTTTGCTGGCAAGGCGGCATCTACCTCATCGCACTGCTGCTGCGCGGGGCGATCTCATCCGCCCTGCTCACCGAGATCTCGATCGTCGGCGGCGTCTTAATTTTCGCGTCCGGGGTCAACCTCCTCGGCCTGGCCAAGATCAAGACGCTGAACCTGCTGCCGGCGCTGGCAATCCCGCCGCTGTTTTTCGGGGCCATGGCACTGTGGCAGCACCTGGTTTAGCGGCAATTAGTTAATCTAAGCAAGTTTTCCAAGCCAGCCGCGCGCTGGCTTTTTTCGTCTCGCGCGCGCGGGTGTCACTTTGAGAAACGGCATTCACGGCTTACCCGAAAGTGCACTTTCAGTCCCCACAACCGGGATCAGTCGGCCATTCAATAAATTTGTAAATGCCGTTATACCGGCTATAATTATGATAACTATAATTATTTAACTATTTTCAAGGGTTCTGAGTTGCGGCACTAAAAAGAATCTCGTTATGCTTATTTACGTAAGCTACTAATTGTCACTGTCACTCACAACATTAGGAGGGTTTTGTTCATGAAGAAAGGTTTACTTGCTTCCGCTTTGGTTCTCCCGATTCTGGCGATGGGTATGGGAAGCGGCACTGGGGTTTTAGCCGCTGAAACCACTGGGCCATCAAATCCAGAAATCACGAAGACCTCAAAGGCCAGCGTTGTTGTCACCCCTGGCAAGCTTGAATTAGTTGCCGTTCCCGACCTGAACTTCACCAAGGTGTCTGTCTCTGACATTGCGACAAAGCCGTACACTGATTCCCGTCTGGCAAGCACTCGCTTCTCGCGCGTGCTGCTGAACGACTTCCGCGGCGATTCAAAGGGCTGGAAGCTGTCTGCAAAGCTGGGCAATCTGAACAGCGGCAAGAACAAGATCAACAGTGCTCAGATGATGTTGACACTGGGGCAAACCGGCAACAAGACCATGCCGGGCCAGCTCGGTGGCTACACCTGGCTGCGCGCTGGTGGTAACTCGGCAACGCTGCTCGCTACCTCTGACAAGAGCTCAGGCAGTGGCTTGGGTAACTACAAGATCAACACCACCGACCTGCGGATCGATCAACAAGAAGACATTCAAGCTGGCGCGTACACTGGGACCATGACCTGGACCCTTGCTTCCACCGGCCGCTAACAACCTCAACCTTACGTGTGAGCCGATGCCATCAGGCTTCGGCTCTTTTTAGAAGGAGGGATTCAAGTGAGTAAGATAACGCCTCTGCGCTGGCTCTCAACGCTGGCAGCCGCGTTCATTTTGACTGGCGGCCAGGCTGTGTTGGCAGCGGATAAGAATCCGCAAACAAAAGACAGCAACGTCGGCATTGTCATCGTGGACGACTCAGACCCACAAGACCCGGACCCAATCGACCCGGATCCTGTAGATCCAGACCCTGTTGATCCCGACCCCGTGGATCCGGAAGACCCAGACACCCCAACCGATCCGCAAGACCAGGAAGAAAACGACAGCGCCGCAATTGTGCCACCAAGTCAGGATGACGACACGCCATCCGGCGGTAATGCGGCAACCACCACCGATGAGGAAAAGCAGGCTGATTCAGCCCTGCCGCAAGCCGGCAGCTACTCCAGCATCGGTTTGATCACCGCTGGCCTGTTGGTGCTGGGCGCGTTGTCCGGCGTGTTGTTCCTCGATAGAAAGAAGGGTTAGTTATGCGGCAAACAAAGTTGATGACGCTTGTGACCTTGGCTTGCGCGCTGGCCATCCCGCTGTCTTCGTTGACCCCAGTGCTGGCGGTCGACTCAGGAACTGCAGCGCCAGCCGCTCAGGTGGTTGCGGCTGATGATGCGGCCACCGCAACCGAAGCTGCTGCGCCAAGTGCGGATAGCGCAACGGCAACGGCGCCAAAGGAAGACGTCCCGGCAGTTCAGCCGTCCACGCCAAGCGTGACGCCGGAAACCGAAGCGGAACCGGCGATCCCGACGCCGGCACCGGAAACTGAAGCGGTTGCCCCGACGCCAGCTCCGGAAGCGGAAGCCAACGCAGCAGCCCCAGCAGTCAAGCCAATGCCGGAAACGGCCGCTGCGGCGGATAAGCACCACCCGGAAAAAGAAGAATGGCGCGCCAAGGCCACTGGCGAAGTGCGGCTGGGCACCATTTGGAACACCGGCGGTCCGGTGGGCAATGCCACCGTTCAGGCCAACGACCATTTAGTTGTGCGCTACACCCTGAACTACAATGACTCCAAGAACATCGACTGGAAAAAGCTGACCGGGACCTTCACCGTACCGACCAACTACCAGCTCGCCCCGAGTGCGCAAGGCATGACCATCCGCGTGAACGGGCGGTCTCAGGTGGTGACCGCCAGCGGCACGAATCGCCTGAACAACATTTTGCTCGGCACTGCCCACACCACCCACGCCAAGAGCATCATCGTGGACATTCCGGTCGTGGCGAAAGACGACGCGCGGAATCAGGCCAAAGCCACCGCGGAGTTCAATGTGCCAAAACACCACGCGAAGACCGAAGTGGCCCTGCCGCTGCCGAAGCACAAACTGTCGCTGGACGTGCCAGGCTTCTTCTTCGGCTGGACCTCTGTGAAGGCTATTGCTTCCGGCCAGGTCGTGCAGAACAACGTGCACGCCCCGAACGGCTGGCTGGACTTTGAGAACACCGACCCGAACCTCAAGGGCCGCCTCACCGCCAGCATGAGCAGCTTCAACCTGGGCGACGGCTACCAGCCTGGCGGCGTCACGTTGAAGTTCAGTGTCGGCAAGTATCAGGTCGCGCTTAAGGATAACAGCACCACAACCACCATTGGCAACGGTCAATCCATTGATGCCCCGATCGACAACAGCCAACTGATCATCGACCAGTTCGATGGCGTCACTGCTGGCACCAAGGCCGGGACCATCACCTGGAACTACACCACAGCACCGTAGCACCACCGGGGGGCGACCCCCGTTTTTTTTGCTGGCAAAGGGTTCTGAGTTGCGCAACCGCCCCGCATCTTCATACAATTAAAGTAGTAAACTAATCGCTTTTAACAAAAAACTACGTCAGGAGATTGCAGCCATGAAGAAACTTTGACTCATCCTCGGCGCCTTGGCGCTCACTTTCGGTCTCGGCCTCGCGCAGCACCAGTCGGTTCAAGCGGCAGGCGCCGAGTTTTCTGTGACCCCGGTCCTGGGCAACGACCAGATCAACGGGGTGACCGACTACTTCAACTTGCTGGTGTCGCCCAGCCAGACCCGCGATCTGCAGGTGCAGGTGGAAAACACAAGCAAGGAAGCCAAGACTTTTGTCGTGACACTGACCAACGCCTACAGCCAAAGCAACGGTGAGATCGGCTACGAGCCCAAGGACCAGGATGACGTCGACCCGTCGCTGACGGCGCCCTTGACCAGCTTCAGCAGCAAGCCGAAACAGGAAGTCAAAGTGGCGGCTGGCCAGACCCAAACCGTGACCATTCCGCTGAAGGTCCCAGCGGCCGGCTTCACCGGCGTCAAGCTGGGCGGCATTCACGTGCTCGACCAAAGCGTCAGTGCGCCAGCTGAGGCCGGCGAAGGCATCAGCCTGAACAACCAGTTCGCGATGATCATCGGCGTGCAGCTGCAGACCAACGCGGACGCCGTGGTGACGACCCAGCCCGACCTCAAGCTGGGCAAGGTCGCGGCCGGCACGGAAAACAACAACGCAAGCGGCGGCGTGATCGTCACGCTGCGCAACGTCGCGCCAATTTACATCGATGACCTCAAGGCCACCGTCGAAGTGACCAAAAAAGGCGAATCCAAGCCGCTGCTGACCCGCACCGTGACCCAGTGGTCGATGGCGCCAAATTCCAGCCTGCCGCTGACGCTCAGCACCGAAAAAGAGCTCGAGCCAGGCGATTACGACGTCAAGGTGAACGTCGCCACCAGCGACAAGGACTGGGCATTCAAGGACCAGTTCACCATCAAGGCCCAGGAGGCCAAAAAGGTGAACCAGGCGCTGGGCCTGACCCCGAAGTCAAACGGCCCGACAAGCGGCTCCGGCAGCTGGGTCTGGTACCTGGTCGGCGGCATGGCCGTGGTCATTGTCGGATTGGCCGGCGGTATGGTGTGGTGGTGGCGCCGCAGCCGCAAGCAGCAGGCCGCGTAAGGCTTACAATAGCATTTAAGCACCACGAAAAAAGGAAAGTCCTCACTCGGGCTTTCCTTTTTCAGTTAACCATGAAGTTAGATCAGCACCCCATCGCAGTGGGCGACCTCGTGTTGAATGATCTGGGCGACAAAGCCGGTGAACTCCTGGGTGTGCGGCTTGAAGTTGACGTCCTGGAACTGGACAGTGATCTGCTGAAACCGGGTGGCCGGCCGCTCGCCGTCCAGGCTCAGGCAGCCTTCGGTGGTTTGGTACTGGCCGGTCTGCCCAGTGATGTAAGGATTGACCATGACCACCGGTAGCGGGCCCATCTGCACGATGATGATGCGCTTGGCCACGCCGATCATGTTGGCCGCCATACCGACACAGCGCGTGGCGTTAGCCGCGAGTGTGTCCTTGAGGTCCTGCATCACCTGGCGGTCGGCAGGCGTGGCCGGCTGCGCCTTTTGCTGCAGGAAGAGCTGGTCTTTTTCAATCGGTCTGATCATTGAAGTGCCCCTTTTCTAAAACGCCTTGAGGATCGCCCGGACGGCCTGAACCACCAAGTTCACGCCGTAGCCCATCACGATCACGCCGGAAATAATGTTGATCCACATGATGAGCCGGCGCGGCAGCCGGTCCTTCAGTAGGTTCAGCGCCAGCGTGATGCCCGTGAACCACACGGCGCTGGCTGAGATGATTCCCGCCAGAAACACCAGGGCCTGCGCGCCAGTCAACGGCGCCCGCAGTGCCCCCAGCGTGACCCCAGTGTCGATCAACGCCTGCGGGTTACCGAACGAGACCACGAAGGCACCGGTGAACCACTGGCGCAGGGACTGTTCCTGCTGGCGGTTGCCAAACGCCGCCGCATTGGCGCCGCGCAGGATGCCCCAGCCGGTCCAGATCACGACCGCGCCGCCAAGGCCCATCACGCCAATGCGCAGCACCTCATTGCTGGCGATCAGCGACCCGAAGCCCAGAAACGCCACCGTCGACAGCAGCGTGTCGAACAGCCAGATGAAGCCCAGGACGATCAGCGCCTTTTTCAGCGGGTTGCTCAGCGCGTTATTGAACGCAAAAATGTTCTGCATGCCGATCGACGACACCAGCGCCAGCGCGATCACAAACGCCCGCAGGTACACGGCCAGCATCAGCGCGCCGCCGGTTTCTCGGCGCAGGTGGCCCAAAACGTTGGAATGCGCAGCTGGTCCAGCCGGCCCTCGCCGTTGTAATCCTCGTACATGTCCCTAAACGAAAGGCCTGCCTGAAGCTGGCCGCGCAGCTGCGCGTCCAGCGTGTGGGAAAATTGAATGCCGTCTTCCTTGGTATCAATGCTGGCCATTAGTTTCGCGTCTTTGAGTGGGTTATATGGCAGACCCCGGACGATTTTTTCCTCGTGGGCGTCGTCAACGATGTAGTTGATGCCGTTGTCCATCCCCACTAACAGCCGGCCGCCGGGCTTTAAAATGCGAGCACACTCGCGCGACAGCGGCAAGACTTCCTCAATGTAGCAGTTGGCGACCGGCTGGATGATCAGGTCAAAGGCCTCGTCGTCAAACGGCAGCGGCTGGGTCATGTCGGCGCGCACGATGGTGATGGCGTACCCTTCGTGATCCGCCAGCTGACGCTCGGTTTGCAACTGCGCCTTGGAGTAGTCGAGGACCGTCACCGCCGCGCCCATCGCCGCAAGCAGCGGCATCTGCTGGCCGCCGCCGGACGCCAGGCCCAGCACCTTTTTCCCACGCATGTCGGCAAACAGCCAGTCGTGCGGCATCGGCCGCGTTGGGGTGAGCAAAATGTCCCACTGGCCGTGCTGCGCGTTGACGTAGGTCTGGTGATCGATCGGCTGACCCCACTGCCAGCCGGCCTTCACCCAGCCGTCCACCGTGTCTGCGTTAATGTCCTGATAACCCATGAGTGCCTCCGCGAAAAATTAGTTGCGTTAATCATAGCATATTAAAAGCGGGCTGCACTGGGCAGCCCGCTGATTTGAATGGTGTGGTTGAGTTACTTCTTCAGGAGTTTCTCGGCCAGAGCCTTCACGTCGTCGTCGCTCATGTCGAGCACCGGCTTCATTTGCTCCTCGGTCTTGATCGTGTCGTGGTTGTTTGCTTCCATGTAAGCGTCCCAAATCGCGTCACGGACAGGGGTTTCCTCATCGCTCCAGTCAAACACTGCGTTCATTGGTTCGTCGAGTACAAGAGTCTTTTCTGGGTCTACTGCCATGATTTAATACCTCCGTATGTTTTTGTCTTAATTAACAACAAATTCATTATAGAACACTTTCGGCCAAAAGCGTTAAATTTACTAGCACTTTATTTTGCTGAGTGCTAATTGTTGACAAAACGCTTCTCGGTGCGGCCGACTTTTTGATTGACACTTACCCAGAATAAGCTAACCATATAGGTGTAACTACACTAGAAAAGGGTCTGGCTCATGAACGTTTTGCGCACGATGTTCTCCTCGCTAAGTGAAAAAAACTTCCGGTACTTCTGGCTGGGCCAGTGCGTATCGACCATGGGCACGTGGATCCAGCGCACCGCGCAGACCTGGCTGGTGTACGAAATGACCAAGTCCGCGTTCAAGGTCGGCTTGCTGTCGGCGTTTCAGTTCATCCCCATCATGGGCCTCACGCTGGTCGCCGGCACCCTGATCGACCGCTTCCCTAAGCGCACCATTTTAATGATCACCCAAAGCGCCTTCCTGCTGCTGGGTGTGGTGATGACAGTGCTCGTCTACACCGGCATCGTGCAGTACTGGGAGATCCTGCTCATCGCGCTGCTGTACGGCTGCTTTCAGGCCTTCGACACGCCGACCCGCCAGAGCTTCGTCGTCGAACTGGTCGGCCAAAAGAACCTGATGAACGGCATTTCGCTTAACTCCACCATTTTTAACTTAGCGAAAATCGCCGGGCCGGCGCTGGCGGGCGTGCTGATGGCGCAGTTTTCCGTCGGCTTCTGCTTCCTGGTCGACGCTATTTCGTACCTGGCCGTGCTGCTCGGGCTGTTCTTGATCCAGCAGGACCACGTCGTCGCGTCACACTCGCACGAGCGCGTCTGGACCGACCTCAAGGAAGGCCTGCATTACGTCTGGACCCACGCCGCCGTGCGCTTGTCCGCCGAGCTGATGCTGATCGTCTGCACGCTTAACTTCAACAACAACGTCATCATCCCCATTTTGGCCAAAACCGTCTTCCACGGCGGCGCGCAGACCTACGCCAATCTGCTATCGGCCACTGGCGTCGGGTCGCTGATTGCCGCCTTTTTGATGAGCTACCTGTCGCGCTACGGCATGCAGCGCAACATTTACCTCTGGGTCGGCATCGGCACCGCGACCCTGCAGGCCGGCATGCTGTTTGTGCGCAGCTACTGGCTCGCCATGGTGGTGATGGTGCTGGTCGGCTTTTGCAACATGGTCTTTCTCAACCAGTCCAACGCGTCGTTCCAGTTCAACATCCCGGGCGAGCTGCGCGGGCGCATCATGTCCGTCTACGTCCTGCTCAACCAGGGCTCCACGCCGGTCGGCTCACTGTACGTCGGCAGTGTCATGGACGTGTTCGGCGGCCTGTGGGGCTTCCCGTCCTGCGGGTTCTTGGCGCTCATCCTGCTGATCCCGACCCTGCTGGTCAACCGCAAGCTCGTGTCAAAATGGTTCCACCAAAGCCGCGCCGACAGCATCCGCGAGGCGTCGGGGCAATAATCTCCGCCATTCAAAAAGCACCACGATTAAAAACTCGTGGTGCGTATGGGCGGACAGGTTGAACTAATCATGCTTGATGACCCAACCTGTTTGCTAGAGATCATAATGATAACGGCAGGAAAAAATAATGATCGCATTGTTTTCAATGCTGTACACTAATCGATCCTCCTGGGAAATCCGACGTGACCATTTACCTTGAAGCTCAAATCGCAACGGCTCTGGCTTGCCAAGGCCCTCGTAAGGCGTTGAATCGATTGATTTAATTAACTTGTTGATTCTCTTGATGATCGCTTTATCATTCTGAGCGTGCCAGTACAGATAGTCATCCCAGGCGTCATCTGTCCAAGACTTAATCATCGTCCCCACCCTCCAGCAAGTCATGCACTTTGGCCTTGCCAGACTGAATTTGCTTATCGCCCCGGCGAATGCGTGCCATTAGATCGGGGTTGCTCAACAAGTACATGGTTTCTTGCATTGAGTCATAGTCACTTTTGCTCATCACAACGATGGTGTCTTCCGGATCCTTGGCTGTCACCAACAATGACTCGGAATCCTGGTTCACCTTCTGCATATAAGACTTTAGGTTTTTACGAAAGCCGCTGTAAGAAACTGCATCCAAAGTCATCCACTCCTTCCATGGGCCTATTGTACCAGATTGCGTACCATTGTACCACAATTTGTACAATGTAAGATTCTCGCCAGTGTCATCCAGAAAAGTTCCTCAGTCTTTTCGATTAGTCCATCCGCAGTCAACCGTTACTACTCCTGTGAGACGCAACGCGCCCTGCATTCAATCGTGCAAGGCGCCTTGTTTGTGAGACTAATCAGAAAGCCTCAAAAGCCGCGCCGACAGCATTCGCGAGGCGTCGGGGCATAGTCTAGTAACGAAATGTACGGTCAGCACGTCGACGAAACGATTCGTCTGTCGGTACGGTAATTCCGGTGTATACTTTTATCACACGAAGGGATGTGTTGACCACGAAGACAACAACTAACAAACAAGGCCGCGTCATCGGCAAGTTTATTACCAGGAAGTCGGAATATTCAGTCAGCCTGACCGTCCCCGCTGAGACCGGGATTAAACCAGGACAAGAGTATGCATTACGGGTTCAAGATGATGGTTCACTGCTTTATGAACCGCGTCACGTAAATTTTTGGCATACACCTGACGCAGAAAAACACAATTTTCGGGCAGATTTGGACAAAATAGGCAACTTCTCTGAAGAGCCTCGTGTAGGTAAGGAGCTTTAGTCATGGCAAACTCACCTCTCACAAGTAAGCGAGACTTGTCCGCACCAAAACAGGGTGACATCATCACGATCGACGCGGAGCCGCCTGCTGGCAGAAATATGGTGGTCATGATCCAAGGCGGGGCAACATTAGGCGACATTTGATTGTCCTATCCAACACTGACTACAATCAGCTCACCGGCATGGTTGTGGGGATGGCCATCACGACCACAGATTTTGCGGACATGAGTGGTTACCTTCCGTTTGTTGATCTCGAAAGTAAGACGAAGGGAAATATTATCCTTTGGCAGTTGCCGACCTTTGATCAGGTTGCGAGACATGCGAGCATTATCGGTCACGTCAGCCCTAGTATGCTTAACACGCTTAAAAAAGGTAGCAATCGATATTTTTGAATAGCGTCGCTGCAAACGAAAAAACAACTCATCTGTATACTTAACGGCGCGTCCTTGCACATCAAAGTGCAAGGACGCGCCGCTTTTTTACGTCACCATTCAGAATGCCCCAAGCAGAAGGGCCACCCCCATGCCGGCGAACACAAGCCCGATAAAGAAGCTGTAGGCCAGCCCGAACGGCGAAAAGGTCGCGGCGTTCGGGTCCGTGCGCCGGGTTAGCGTGTGCCTGAACCGAAAGCTCAGATAAACCTGCCAGGCGCCCAGTAAAATCAGCGCAATACCTGCAATAGTTTTCCACATGATCATCACTCCCTTGCCCGGGATGCCAACTCAAAACTGCATAAAAAACGTCGCGATCCCGATTCCGACAAACATGATCCCCAAGTAGAAACTGTCCGCCAGCGCCAGCAGCGAAAACGAGGAGGTCGCGGCATTCCCATGATGCGTCACCTGATGACCGTAGCGCTTGCTAACCACCATCTGCCAGATCCCCAGCAGGACAAACAGCACCCCAACAATTCTTTCCCACATTTTACTTCCTCCTTCTAACGACCTAAGCATAGTGCTTCCCAGAGCCGTTAAATCAGTCCTTAGTCGCAATTTTGCTGAGGCCCAGGGCGGAGGAAAACCGGCTTATTTTACCGGTTCAACAGCGTCAAAACAGGCCCGCACAATTGACTGCGGGCCTGGTTGGAAATTTTTTCGACTGCTACCGGTTCATCGCCCCGGCGTGGTTCATCAGTGCCTTCACCTCGGCGTCAGTGTTCAGATTGATGTCGCCTTGAATCGTCAGCTTGAGCACGGAAGCGGCCAGCGCGTAGTTGATCAGCGGCTCGCCGGTCAGGCCCTGCCGCATCGCGTGCAGCAGCCCGGCGCCAAAGGCATCGCCGGAGCCAACGCCTTCCATCACGTGCAGGTGATGGGTCACGGCGCGGCTGAGCGTTCCATCCTGCAGCAGCAGCGCGGTCCAGTCCGAATCCTCGACCGAGCGAATGTCGCGCAGGATCGAGCCAACGGTGTGAATGTTGGGATACCGGCGCTGCACCTCGCGCATGGCGGCCTCAAAGCTGGCCACCTGCTCGATGCCGCGCGTTTCGTCGCCGTCGAATGCCTTGATGCCCAGCGTTGCCTCGAAGTCCTCGTCGTGGGCCAGCACCACCGATACATGCGGCAGCAAGGTCTTCATCGTCGCCTGGGCTTGGGCCGGCGTCCACATTTTGCCGCGGTAGTTGGTGTCCAGCACCACGGTGATGCCGTGCGCCTCGCAGTACCCACAGGCGGCCTGCAGCGCACTGGCCATCGCCGGCGACAGCGCCGCCGTGATGCCGGAGAAGTAGAATGTGTCGACGTCGTCAAGCAGCATCGGCCAGTCGAACTCATCCGGCTGCGCCTCGGCAAAGCTGCTGCCGGCGCGGTCGTACACCACGCTGGTCGTGCGCACGCTGGCGCCTTTTTCAAAGTAGTAAATGCCTAGCCGCGGGCCGCCGCGCAGGATGCGCGTCGTGTCGACCCCGTAGCCGCGCAGGGTGTACAGCGCTGCATCGCCCAGCGGGTTGCTTGGCAGCTTGGTCAAAAAGGCCGCGTCCTCGCCCAAAAGCGCCAGGCTGGCCGCCACATTGGCCTCGGCGCCGCCGTAGTTCGCCTCAAAGCTGGTCGTCTGAATGATCCGCTCGTTGACCGGCGGCTTCAAGCGCAGCATGATCTCCCCCATTGTCAGTACTTTTGTCATGATGATCCTCCTTGATTAAAAAAACCGGCGCAGGCGCAACCACGCCGCACCGGTTCTCATCATTCCGCGTTCTTACCGATGACCGCCAGCTCCGTCAGCGCCGGGAAGAACTCGGTGCCCTGCGCCCGCTTCAACGCGGTGAGGCGAACCCAGGTGACCGTTTTGGCGGCAAACGTGTAAGGCTGCGGCCCGGCCGTTTTCGCCATTGTCAGTGGCAGCTGGCTGCCGTCGGAAAAGAGGGCGGTGCCGTCGGTCCAGTAGGTGTCGTGTGGGTAATCGGCGCGCAGCGTGAGGATCAGCGTGTCGATGGTGACCGGCCGACCGAAATCGACGGTCAGCTCGGCGTCTTCGCGCTGGTCGATGCCCCACGACTGGAACGGAAAATTGCCGTGCGACTCGTTGGCCACGTAGCCATCGATCGCATTGCGGGCGAAGAACACGTACTCGCCGCGCGTCTCGGCGTTGGCCGAGGCGTGCGGAAAGACGTCCTTGGCTTCGCGCAGGTCGTGGCTGTTCACCGCGAGGTTGCGCCGCGCAGCAATCTCATCTGGCGCAGCAAACCGCACACTCGCGTAGTGCTTGTGCCCGGCAAATGCGCCGTCCGGGTACGGCCACTCGCGCTGATCGTCGAACGGAATGGCATAGCGGAATGTCGGGGCCGTGACGTAAATCAGGGCCGGACTGAGCGCCGCGTCCAGCTGCACGACCAGGTACGCCGGGGCCTTATCGACTTCGACCTGGTAGTAGTCACCGCGCTTGTAGCCGTGTTGAAACACCAGGTAAGCGGAGTGGCCGGCCGGGGCCGCTTTTTCCAAGTGGTCGCCGTTGTACAGACCAAACTTCAGGGTTTGCATCGCGCCACCTACTTCAGCTGATCCATGGCGACTTCATCCATGTCGTCGTAAGTTTGGTTTTCACCGCACATTGCCCAGATGAAGGCGTAGTTCGTGGTGCCAACGCCGCAGTGGATGGACCAGCTCGGGTTAACGACTGCGGACTCGTTGGTCATGACCAGGTGCTTGGTCGCGTTCGGCTGACCCATGAAGTGGAACACGCGGGTGTCCGGGGTCGGGAATTCAATGTAAAGATAAGTCTCCATGCGGCGCGCGTGCGTGTGCGCCGGCATGGTGTTCCAAGACGACCCTGGCTCTAGGACGGTGTAGCCCATTTGCAGCTGGCAGGTGTCCATTTGGCTGGCATCGATGTACTTGTAAATCGTCCGCTTGTTCATGTGGTCCTGGTCGCCGATCGGCTTCTTCAGGGCGTTGGCAAACGGCAGCTTCTTGTCCGGGTAGGTCTTGTGGGCCGGCGTGGAGACTGTGTAGAACTTGGCCGGGTTTTGCGGGTCCTTCGACGCGAAGACCACGTGCTTGTGGCCCATGCCGACATAGTAGCCGTCGTGGGTGACCATTTGCTGCTCGTCACCGTCGATCGTGATAGTGCCTTCGCCGCCGATGTTGATCACGCCCAGTTCGCGGCGCTGCAGGAAGAACTCAACGCCCAGCTCCTTGCCGAGGACGATTTCCAGCGGTGCGGTCGTTGGCGTCACGCCGCCGAAGATCATGCGGTCGTTGTACGTATAAGTCAGGTTAATGTCACCAGGGGTGAACAGGTGCTCGACCTGGAACTGGTCACGCATCTCCTCAGTGGAGTAATGCTCGATGTCCTTGGGACTGTGCGCGTAGTTTGTTTTCATTGAAAAAGCCATGGTTGATCTCTCTCCTTAGAAAATGATTGATAGCGGCCCACTTTGGCGGGCCAGCCAAATTCTGCCAGCGTTCAGTTTGCACACTGCAACTGGCGAATGATACTAGCCGCGAATTGCCTTGAGCTTGGCGGCGTACTGCTTTGCGGTGGCCGTGACGCCGGCAAAATCACCGGTTTTGGCCGCAGCCGTCAGGTTGGAGCCAGCGCCGACAACCGTGACGCCGGCCTTGAACCAGTCCGCCATGTTGTCCAGCGACACGCCGCCGGTCGGCATGATTGAGGCGTTCGGGAACGGTGCCAGCACCGCCTTGACCATGCCTGGGCCGGCAACGGAACCAGGGAACAGTTTGACCAGGTCGACCCCGGCTTCCAGCGCGTGCTGGATCTCGGTTGGCGTCAGGCAGCCTGGGGTGTAAGGAATCGAGTACAGGTTGCAGACCTTGGCAACTTCCGGGTTGAAGCTAGGGCTGACGATGAACTCCGCGCCGTCGATGATGGCGATGCGCGCGGTGACCGCGTCCAGCACCGTGCCGGCACCAATGATCACGTTGTCATCGCCGGCGTACTTTTCCGTCAGCTCGGTGATGGCCTGATCGGCGTGCGGCACGGTGAAGGTCAGCTCAATGCCGGTCACGCCGCCCGCAATGACGGCGTCGGCCAGCTTCACGGCTTTCTCCGCGCTGTCCTCACGGATGACGGCAATCACGCCGGCGGCCTTAATGCGATTCAACAACTCCACTTTTTTCATTGAGATCCTCCTAATCGACGGCTCGCGTCGCCGTTTTGATAAACTGTTTCAAGCCCGCCTGATCCGGGTAGCCGTCGTTGTCGCTCGGCGACTGCACACCCAGCGCACCGATCGCGTTACCGCGCGCGGTGGCCTGCGCCCAGTCCAGGCCTTCCAGCCGCGCCGTCAACACGCCCAGGGCAAACCCGTCGCCGGCCCCGACCGTATCAACGACGCGCTCGGCGACAAAACCGGGCACGGTGCCGTGCGCCCCAACACGCGTGTGAAAGGATGCGCCGCGGCTGCCAAGCTTGATCACCACAGCCTTGGTGCGCGGGCTTTGGTCAAAGTAAAACTGCGCGATGGCTTCGGGTGTCTCTTCACCGGTCAGCGTGCGGCCTTCCTTGAGGCCGGGAAGCACCAGCGTGGCCTCTTGGGCCAGCCGGTTAAGCGTTTGGCGCATCCCGGCTTCATCCGGCCACAGCGCCGGGCGCAGGTTCGGGTCGAAACTGATCGGAACATTGGCCTGGTGCAGCCGGCCGATCAGCGCCTGCAGCGTCTCGCGACTGGTTGCGGACACGCCGGCGTAAATGCCGGTCAGGTGGGCAACGCGCGTGGCGGTGAGGTCCAGGTCCGGTAGCTGACTGGCGGTCAGATTGGCGGCCGCCGAGTCTTTACGCATGTAAAACGTCGCCGGATCGCCCACCGACGTTTTCTGTTTGAACATCACGCCGGTCCAGTGCGCAGGGTCGACAACAATGTGGTCGGTTTCAATGCCGCGCGCGGCCAGTGCTTGGGTGATGAACTCCCCGTTGGGCCCGTCGCCGACTGCCGTCAGGTAATCGACCGAGTGGCCCAGGCGCGTGGCCCCCACGGCCACATTGACCTCGGCGCCGGCCAGGTACTTGTGAAAATGCGTGGCTTGCGCCAGGCTTTGATCCTCGTCTTCAGCGGCAAACAACACCAGCGGCTCGCCAATCGTGACGATTTCTGCCATTTTGTCACCTCACTGACGGGAAGATTAACGAACCAGGTAGCCGCCGTCGACTGGGATAATTGCCCCGTTGATGTAGCTGGAAGCATCGCTGGCCAGGAACACCGCAATGCCCATCAGTTCGTAAGGCTCTGCCCAGTGGCCAGCTGGGATCCGGTCGAGGATCTCCTTGTTGCGATCCTTGTCGGCGCGAATCGGCGCGGTGTTTTCGGTCTTGATGTACCCTGGCGCAATGGCGTTAACCGTGATGTTGTACACACCCAGTTCGGACGCGAAAGCCTTGGTCAGACCGGCAACCCCGTGCTTAGACGCGGTGTAGGAAGGAATGAACTTGCCGCCTTGGAACGACAGCATCGAGCCGATGTTGATGATCTTGCCGTACTTCTGCTTGGCGAAGACCTTCGCGGCGGCCAGGCTCATGTGGTAAACGGCGCTCAGGTTGATGGCGATGACCTGGTCCCAGTCCTTGTCCTTGGATTCCAGCAGTGGGTTGCGGCGGATCATGCCGGCGTTGTTGACCAGAATGTCGATGTGGCCCATTTTTTCAACGGCCTCGGCAACGACCTTGTCCGCGACGCCGTCCTTGGTCAGGTCGACATCGGCGAACTCAACTTTACGGCCGCGCTTTTCGATCAGGCGTCGGGTGTTGTCCCATTCGGCCGTGCCGAACGTGGGAATGAAAATGTCGGCACCGGCTTCCGCCATGGCCACCGCGTAACCCTGGCCCAGGCCGGTGTTACCGCCAGTGATGACGGCCACCTTGCCTGTCAAATCGAACTTGCTCATCTTAAACTGGTCAAGTTCGGCCTCGTGCTTCTTGATTTCTTCTTCTGTCTGATGGATCTCTGCCATTAAACTCAGCTCCTATCGTTTTAGTGTGAAAATATCGTTTCTTTATAAGAAACTCTATTTCCAAAAACAATCAACACCGTCAATATACGGCATTGAACTGGATTTTGCAAGCGATTACGGCTGCCGCGGACAAAAAAATAGCGGGGCCGCGGCCTCGCTTGTCTCGCTTTCAGATTTATAGCGCCGCTTCAATGGCGTGCTGCGTGTTGAGCAGCAGGCGCACAAACTCCGTGCGCCGCTCCTTAGGCAGCCGATACTTCGGCGTCGAAATGGAAAAGGCCCCGTACAGCTGATGGTTCTTGTGAATCGTCGCCCCGAGGCAGAACACCTCGGACTCGTTTTCCTCGTTGTCGATGCTGACGCCGGTTTGCTGGATCTGCTTCAGATCGGCCTGCAGCTTGGTCTGACTCGTGATGGTGTACGGGGTGAGCGGCGTGAGCTTCGTGGTGTCGAAGTACTGCCGCAGCTGGCTTTGCGTGTATGTCGCCAGCACCGCCTTCCCCATCGCAGACGAGTACAAGTTCATCGTCCCGCCGATGATAGATTGCAGCTTGATCGAGGTCGGGCTTTCCAGCTTTTCGATCAGCACGATTTTCGAGTCGCGCAGCACGCCGAGGTTAATGGTCTCGCCGGTCTCGTCGCGCAGCTTCTGCAGAAACGGCCGCGCCGCCCCGGCGATGTCAAAGCTGGCCAGCGCCTTTTGGGCGTACGCGATCATCTGCGTGCCAATGTAGTAGCGCTTGGTTTGGTCGTCGCGCCGCACCATCCCCAACTGGTTCATGGTGGTGAGGATCTTCTGCGCGGTCGGCTTGGCCATGCCCAGTCCGGCACTGATCTGGGCCAGCGACGGCGCGTCTTGGGTTTTTAACAGGAATTCAAGGATCTCGTTGGCTTTAATCAAAACCGTTCCGTATGGTTTCCCAGTGCTTGGTTCGCTCATCTGGGTTGCCCCCTTCTGGTGTTTATTATTTGGAAACTACGAATATTTTATACACAATTGGAAAAATTAACAAGCCCAGCGAGCGCAAAAAATGGCGTTACCTCAGAGTGGTGAAGTAACGCCTTACAAAGGAGCTCATATCAGAGTTCGCCTTTCAACGTCTGACCTGTTTTCTCCTTCAATGACGACCAAAATGAAAACTGCTTCACTTTTGCAGTGAAGGTCATACTTCGGTGACGGATGGCTTCACCACCGCCTGGTCACAAAAACCGCCCAGGAACGCTGAGCGGTTTCGCCATCATGATTCTTCAGTCTGCAGCAACCCCGCCGTGATCGGCCAAGTGGCAGGATAGACGTCATGATAAAGTTTGTAATAACGAGTGTAGCGTTCGACCTGCTTTCGATCCGGCACGTAGGTTGCTTTTTCTTCAACGAACTGCTTGGCACAGGCCTCAAAGCTGGCAAACCAGCCGAGCCCGACCGCGGCGATCATTGCCGCCCCGATGCCAGGGCCTTGGTTGTTTTTCAGGCTGACGATCTTCAGGTTCAAAATGTCCGCCTGAATCTGCAACCACAGTGGGCTTTGCGACCCGCCACCAATCGTGATGGCCGACTTAAAGGTCCGCCCACTGTCTTGGTAAACCGCCAGCACATCGCGGAACGAGAACGTGATGCCTTCAATCACCGCCCGGACAAAATCCGCGCGGGTCTGGCGGCTGTCGATGCCGATAAAGCTCCCACGAATCTTGGCATCCGCGTACGGCGTGCGTTCGCCCACCAGGTACGGCGTGAAAAGTAGCCCGTTGGCGCCTGGCCTTGACGCCGCCGCGCTGGCCACCAAAGTCGCAAAATCCTCGTCTGGCGCAAAGGTCTTCTTGAACCAGTTCAGGCTGTGTCCGGCCGCCAGCGTCACGCCCATCGAGTAGTGCTGCCCTGGCACAACGTGGTCAAAATAATGCAGCTTGCCGTTGTACGTCGTTTTCGAGTCCGGTTCATAAGTGAGGACGACGCCAGAGGTGCCAATGCTGAGCAGCAACTGGTCGGGGTGCAGCACCCCGGCACCGACTGCGCCGCAGGCATTGTCCGCACCGCCGCCAAAGACTTTGACGGTCTTCGGCAAGCCGACTGCCGCGGCGAACTCTGGATCAAGCGTGCCAACACAGTCAGTGGCCTCAATCAGCGGTGGGCAGAGGCTCGCGGGAATGTTGAAGGTCGCAAGGATGGCCGGCGACCAGCGCCGTTTATCCTCATCCAGCATCACAGTCCCAGCGGCATCCGAGTAATCGATTCCGGCCACGCCAGTCATGCGATACCGCACGTAATCCTTGGGCAGAAGGAACATTTTGGCCGCGGCAAAATTCTCGGGTTCGTGCTTTTGCACCCACAGGAGCTTAGGCAACGTGAAGCCTTCAAGCGCACGGTTGCGCGTGATCTCAATGAACCGCTTGCCCATCGTCTGGTTGATCTGATTGACCTCGGCCGTCGTGCGCGTGTCGTTCCACAAAATGGCTGGGCGCAGTGGCCGCATGGCAGCCGAAAGCAGGACCAAGCCGTGCATCTGGCCGGAAAAGCTCAGTCCAGCCACTTGGCTAAGATCAGCTTCGGGCTTTTTCCCCAAGGCAATGATGGCTGCTTTCACGCTGCGGATCCAGTCTTCCGGATCTTGCTCGCTGTAGCCGGGCTTGGGCTGCTGCAGCGGATAGGCCGTGCTGCCAGTCGCCAGGGTCGCGCCGGTTTCATCCACCAGCAGGACCTTGACCGCGCTCGTCCCCAAATCAACTCCAATTACGGCTGCCATAGTGTCCCTCCGTTACTTCAGCGTCTCAATGATGTAGTGGTTCAACGTGTCTTCCAGCTCTTCCCAACGACCGGACTTGGTGGCTGCACGCAACTCACTTTGCGGCTTATCGATCACGTACTTGTTCAAAGAGTTGAAGTCTTCCTTACCCGCTTCGATCGAGGCACCAATGCCGGAATCGTAGCTGCTGTAACGATCTGCAATAAAGTCCTCGAAGACTTTGTCCTGCTTCAACTTCAGCGCCACCTTCAGACCAGCGGCATAAGTGTCCATGCCCACAATGTGAGAGTAGAACATGTCTTCTGGGGTGAAGGAAGAACGCCGCGGCTTGGCATCGAAGTTCAGGCCGCCTTTGTTCAGACCGCCGTTTTCAACGACTTCGTACATTGCCATCGTGGATTCGTACAGGTTGGTCGGGAACTGATCCAGATCCCAGCCAATCAGCTTGTCGCCCTGGTTGGCGTCCAAAGAGCCGAGCAGCCCAGCGGAGCGCGCCACCCGAATTTCGTGCTGGTAAGTGTGGCCGGCCAAGTTGGCGTGGTTGCCTTCCAGGTTCAGCTTGTAAGTGCCGTCCAGGCCATATTCCTTCATGAACGCGATGGTGGTCGCCGCATCAAAATCGTACTGGTGCATCATCGGTTCCTTCGGCTTTGGCTCGAGCAGCAGCTGGCCGGTGAAGCCGATGGACTTCGCGTAGTCAGCGGCCATGTGGAAGAACTCGCCCAAGTGATCCTGCTCGCGCTTCATGTCTGTGTTCAGCAGGGATTCGTAACCTTCGCGGCCGCCCCAGAACACGTAGTTCGCCGAGCCCACCTTCTTGGCGGTGTCCAGGCCTTCCTTGACCTGGGCCGCAGCAAACGCAAAGATGTCCGCAAACGGACTGGATGCCGCGCCGGCAACAAACCGCGGGTTGGTGAACATGTTCGCGGTGTTCCAAAGCACCTTCATGTGCGAAGTCTTCTGGTAGTCCACGAACATGTCGGTGATCTCTTCAATGTTTTTGTTGGTCTCACGCAGCGTGTCGCCTTCTGGGGCGATGTCACGGTCGTGGAAGCAGAAGAAGTCGACGCCCAGTTTGTCATAGAATTCAAAGGCCGCATCAACGCGCGCCTTCGCCAGATCCATGCCAGTCAAGCCGTCCCAAGGGCGAATCGCGGTGCCGTCGCCGAAGATGTCGTCGAGCTTTTGACCGAAGGTGTGCCAGTATGCAACGGAGAAGCGCAACCAGTCGCGCATCTTCTTGCCGCCGACGACCTCATCCGGGTTATAGTACTGAAACCCCATCTTGGACCTCAGTGACGTTGGGCCAATGTAACTGATTTTAGAAACATCAGGAAAATACTCCTGTTTTGCCATCGTAAAGCCTCCATTTGGTATGTTTAGATAACTTACTAACTACGGGACAAAACTAACACATCGCAAACGCAGAGTCAATCAATTTTGGCAGCGATTTCACGCGTTCCCGAGTCCCGTCTGCGCGCTCACGCGTTTTTGAAATGCAGCTGCCGACGGCCCATCCCGAGAACTTGGTGCACAATGAGCGCGGTCCCGCCCAGTGTGACGGCGTGGTCGACGTCCTGGCAAAGCGTCAGTCTGACCTGGCTGCCAAACCGCTGGACCTCACTGGCAACTACGGCCAGCAGCCTTGGGATCTGCGCCATCAGCGTCGAGTTAATCACCACGATTTTGGGATCATAAGTGGCGACCAAATTGTGAACGACCATCGCCAAGTATGTCGCAAATTGGCTCAGCACCTGCTGGACCTTCACATCGTCGGCCTGATAGCGCAGCGCGACTGCCTTTTCCGTCAGCGCAGGGTCACCGAGGGCCTCCCGCAACTGGGCCATCACCGCGTCTTCGGAGCACAACGTCTCAATTTTGATTGGTTCACCGGCCGCATCCGGCTCAACAAAGGTCCGGCCAACCTCACCGGCACCGCCTTGCGCGCCGCGAAACAGCTGGCCGTTGATGACCACGCCGGCGCCGATGCCCTTGTGAATGCTCAGCGCAACCAGATCCTGCTGGGCAGTCGCGAGCTGCGTGAAGTCACGGGCGTAAAGCGCCGCCAAATTGGCTTCGTTTTCCAGGACCACCGGCACGTGCAACGCCTGCTGAAAATAAGCGGCAATGTCGACATCAGTCGTCGCCAAAAATGGGGAATCCAAGATCCGATTCTGATAGACAATCCCGTGGATTCCGATGGCCACCCCCATCAGGCCATGGCGCGTCTGCGTGACCGGCTGCCTCTGGTAGGCCTGAATTTTGGCCAGCATCAGGGCCAGCCGTTCGGTGAGCGCCGCCCCTTCTCCCCAGAAGTTGCCGCTTTGCAGGACCTGCCCGTCGAGGGTGCTGACGCTCATATCGGTGGCGTGAAACCCCAGGTCAAAACTGATCACGTAGCCAAAGTGCGGATCGAACCGGTACAGGGTCGGTTTACGGCCACCCGCCTGTGAGCCGGCCCCGGCACCCAGCTCCTCAAGGTACCCCTCGTCGATCAGCTGGCTAAAAATGTCCGACACCGTCACCTTATTCAGCTGCAGATCCTTTGCCACCTGGCTGCGCGAGGTTGGCCCACTGTTCATCACGTCCTGCAGCACGTTTTTTTCGTTGTTTTCGCGCACGTCGCGCTTGCTAATTTCCGCCATTGTAGATGCCCCACTTGTGATTTACTTTAGGATGCACGCATCAGGGCAGGATTGCAACCGGCCTGACACTTTCCACAGCATGCTAAGACGCAGCCAGCAAAAAAACGAACCAGCCAGCTCGATTGCTAACTAGTTCGCATCGTTTCAAAATAACACCCACTCCGGTAAGCGGCCGAACATATAACCCGTGCACAGGGTGCAGTGTGTGGGAAAGACCATCTTAGAACGTGAATGCCCACTTAGTCTTCAAATTAAACGGGCGACCCGGCATCAGTGTAACCCCCGACCAATCGAGCCCTGCAGCAGGTGCAACCTGAGTCTCGAGCGTCAGACCGGCATGCGGCTTGAAGTGACCAAGAATTCCTTGACCATCACCGCGGAAGTGGTTACCAGTAAACATCACCAGCGCACTGGCGGTTGTTGTCATCGCCATCGCTCTTCCAGAGGCGCCGACCAATCTGACGGCGTGGTCATTTTTCAGTAGGAATGGGTGATCAAAGCCCGCACCATCAAGCACTTTTTGCAACACGTCACCCAAACGCTGACCATTTCTAAAGTCGAACGGCGAATCTGCCACACTGGTCCACCCAAGCGGCATGTGGGCCTTCAAGGGCCCATAGTAATCGCTGGCCATCGTAAGCGTGGTATCCTCAATCGTTGTATTGGGACCATCAAGGGCAAAATACACGTGGTTGCTGGGATTAAATAACGTCATCTGATCAGTGACTGCGTTGATTGAATACGTCACCGCATTGTCATCAGCTAACGTGTAACTGACTGTCACCAGTACATTCCCTGGAAACTGATTGTGCCCATCAGGATCCAAGTACGTGAAAGTCACGGTATCCTGCGACTTTTCACTGCGATAGGTGCCTGTCCAAACTTGACGATCCAGACCATCTAAGCCGCCATGGATATGGTTAGGGCCTTCGCCAGCCGGCAAATCGAGCAGTCGCTTCCCGCTGTGCCAGACATGACCGGGCAGACGACCGATAATCCGGCCCACTGTACTGCCCAGTAAATTACGTTCAGCCGCATAGTCTTCAGGTTTCTTCAGGGAAAGAATGACATCAACGAGATGATCACCGCTAGGGACCTCAACCTTTTCAAGGGTAGCGCCAAAATTCATCAGAGTCACACGCATCCCATTGTGATTCGTAAGCACATACTCGTACAGGAACTCGCCGTCTCGTTCACCATACTTCCGCAATGTCAGTGTCATTTTGCCACCTCCGCCACAGCATCTGGATGATAGCCATCGAGAATTTGCTTAACTTTATCAACAGGCACCTTGGGGCTGCGGTCGTACTGCAGCAGACCGTTCTGTTCCTGTTCCACGTCAGTCAATTGAGTGTAGCAGAAGCCCCACAATGCTCGCGAGCCATAAACTGCGGCGAAAATTCGCTGCAAGTCAGCGAGATATTCCGCCGGCGTCGCCGCTGTCGTGTATCCCCAGCCTTCACGTTGTTCAGGCTCATAACTAACCCCGCCGAATTCGGTCAACATGATCGGCTGGCCTGACCAGCTGAACCCATCCGCAAACATCTGCTTACCTCCGGGCGAGCTGACCAAGATGTGCTGCGTGTCACTGAGACGCTCACTAAAAGCTGCTTGCTGCTGGGTTTCTGAATCGGAACCATGTCCGTAATCATGAAAGGCACAGATATCGGTTTCGACCTGACTCCAACCATCATCACCACTAATCAAACGTGTCTCATCTAGGCTATGAATATAATGATACAGAGCCTGAGCAAAGTGTTGCTGTTGCCGGTCAAACTGCAGCTTCGGGACACCCCAGCTTTCGTTTAATGGCGTCCAGGTCACGATACTTGGGTGGTTGTAATCGCGGTCAATAATTTCATCCCATTCATGGGTCAAACGCCGAACCGCATGCGCATTGTAGATTGGCGCGGCAGCGCATTCACCCCAGACTAGGTAGCCTAGGTGATCCGCCCAGTACAGAAAGCGTGGGTCCTCGACCTTTTGGTGTTTGCGGCAACCGTTAAAGCCCATTTTCTTAGACAGCTCGATGTCGTCTTTGTAGGCTTGATCTGTCGGCGCGGTCAAAAGGCCCTCCGGCCAATACCCTTGATCCAGCACCAGCTTCTGATAGTAGGGATGATCATTCAGGTAAATCATGCCATTTGCGGCACTCACTTTGCGCATGCCAAAATAACTTCCGACAGTGTCATCACCCACAGTTAGTTGAATATCAAACAGATTGGGGTTCTCTGGTGACCATGTCCAACCGGCACCATGATAACTGGTCCGAAAGATTTGTTCTTGAAAAAGGTCAACTGACCACTCAGTCAGAGATGTGGTGGCGGTCTTTACGCCCGATGCCACAAGCTGATCTTTAAAGCTGATCTGATAGCTAATTTGCGTGTTCTCCGGCACCTGATTAAGCGCCAACTGAATATCGATTGCGCCTCGATCAAAATCTGGTGTGAATTTCAAATTTTGAATATAAGTCGCTGGCACAGTTTCAATCCAAACCGTCTGCCAAATCCCAGTGGTGTTCGTGTACCATATGCCAGTAGATTGATTCTCCCAAATTTGTTTACCTCTAGGAATCGTTTCGTCACGATGAGGGTCATCAACTTGGACGACCAACAGATTTTCGCCATTTTCAACAAAATCAGTAATGTCTGCGCTAAATGGGGTCTCACCACCTATGTGTTGAACAACCATTTGACCATTAACAAAGACTGAAGCCTGATAATCCACAGCGCCAAAGTGAAGCAGCAGCTGCCCCGCCTCACTCTTAACGTTAAACCGGCGGCGATACCAAACGTGGTCATGCGGCGTCTGATCATCAACACCACTCAGCTTTGTCTGATAGGCAAAAGGCACGATAATCTTTTGATCAAAAGACCCTTCACCGCGATACCAAGCCTTCCTACGCCCACTCTGGTCATCGTCAAAAGCAAATTCCCATGTGCCATTTAAATTTTGCCAGTTTTTCCGCACCAGTTGTGGACGTGGATATTCATCTCTGCTCATTTTGCAACCTCACTAATTGCCGGCAGGGTAACCCATTTCCCGCTTTTATCCGATTCGTAGATACCTAACACCATACTCAACGACGCTAACCCGTCTGCGCCTGCCAGATGATCCAAAAGGGGGTCATCCACGTGCATGATTCGATTCACCACTGCTTCAATCATCCGCTGATGGCTGCCACCCCACGCCGCCTTCCCAATTGTGAGAGTAGGTGCGGCGTCTTGGATCACTCGATCGTTGATTCTCAGCGTGTTAGCATCGATTTGAACGGTCGTATCCGGAAACTCTAACTGCACGATTGGGGGTGGATCTTTGATAAAGCTATTAGAGGCGAAAAACACAATCGGAGTTCCCCCGGGCAGCACTGCGGTAGCCATCGCGTTATCCTCAACTTCAATCACGGATTCGAGGAGCGAAGTCATAATCTTGCCTTTAATTCTTGTCGGCATACCGGCCAACCAATAAATCTCATCAAGCGTGTGAATGGCCTGATTCATCAAAACCCCACCGCCCTCATACTGCCAAGTACCCTTCCAGTCAGTTGAAGTGTAGTACGCGGCATCTCGATGCCACGTCATCTGAGCTTTTACGCCAAGCAATGGGCCAAACTCTTTATTTTGCAGTGCTGCTTTTAGCTGCACGTTTACAGGATTGAAGCGATTCTGATAGACCACCGTATAGGTGCCTTTGCTCGTTCTGTAAGCCGCAACTACGGCTTTCGCATCGGCCAACGTTGTGGCCATTGGCTTTTCGCACAGGACGTCTTTGCCCGCCTGCAGAGCCTGAATACTCATCGACGCATGCAGATAGTGCGGTGTCGCAATTGTAACGACGCGCACCTCAGGATCTTTGATTAGCTCTGAAGCCTGTGAATAATAGCGACAATGGTTCGCTTTGGCATAGGCCTCACCTTTGAGTGGATCTATATCACAGCATGCTACCAACTGTGCGTCGGCCAAAGCGGCGAGCGCTGCCGCATGGACTGCCGCAATATGCCCACACCCAATAATTCCAAAATTGATCATGCTGACTTCTCCCTTACACCATAACAGGGCCGGTGCCCACGCCGCCCGCCCTGTTGACCTTCTTAATATGTATTGTCCGTATTTAAGACCCCCAGTTTACAATTCAAGTGCAACACCTTAGCGACTAGACCAAAAAGGCCATGA